>JAYTLP010000415.1:0-4208 GCA_043729375.1 Myxococcales bacterium | reverse complement strand
GCTCACCTCGACACCGTGCCACCGAACCGCGGCTGGAGCGGTGATCCGTTCGTTGCTCGCATCGACGGCGATCGGCTCGTCGGGCTCGGGAGCGCGGATACGAAGGGAGCGATCGCGGCGATCCTGGGCGCGCTGGACGAGGTGCGCCCGCGCGACACGGCGGTGCTGTTCTCCGGCGACGAAGAGCTCGATAACCAGTGCATGCGTGCGCTGCTCCGCAAGGGCACGCTCGCGGGTGTCGAGCGCGCCATCGTGTGCGAGCCCACGTCGCTGCGCTTCGGCACGAGGCACCGCGGGATCCTCTCGCTCGAGGTCGTCGCGCGTGGTCCGGGCGGTCACTCCGCGTTCGCCGACACGCTGACGAACCCCATGGCCGACCTCTCGCGGCTCGCGGCTCGCCTCGACGACTGGGGGATGCGGCAGCGGACCTCCGGCCCCACCGGCTTCCCCGGCATTTGCTTCAACGTTGCGAAGCTCGACGGCGGTGTTGCATTCAACGTCGTCGCCTCGCAGGCCACGCTCACCGTCTCGCTGCGGCCACCACCCGGCACCGACGTCCCGTTCATCCAGCGCGCGCTCGAGGCCATCGTGCACGAGGTCGTGCCCTCGGCGACGCTCACCTGGCTCATGGCCAACCCGCCGTTCGCGACGCGCGAGCCGGCCTGGTTTGCGTCTGCGCTCGGCGAGCGAGAGACGCTCGATCTCGGCTTCTGGACCGAGGCTGCGCTGCTCTCCGAAGCCGGCATCGACGCCGTGGTCATCGGCCCCGGTGACATCGCGCTCGCACATTCGCCCGACGAGTTCGTGCCCATCGCCGATCTCGTCGAGGCACAAGCGTTGTTCGCCAAGCTCTTCAGGAGCGCCTGACATGGAGCCAGCCGATACCGTCCTCCGCTTCCTCGAGAGCCTCGGTCGGCGCTCCGAAGCCGAGTTCTACCTCTCGCTGTTCCGCGCCGAGCCGAAGGAGCGCTTCGCCGCAATCTCGGTCGATGCGAACGTGGCGCGCCACGCCACCGACGCCGTGACGCTCGATCTTCGCTTCCTCGCGACGCTGGGGCTGTTCCCCGTCGTGCTGCTCGGCCTGTTCGACTCGAAGGAAGCGCTGGAGCACGCGACGCGGATAAAGCGCAGGCTCGAGAGTGCGGGCGTCGCGTCCGTGATCCTCGACAGCGATGGAGAGGAGCTCGCACAGGCTGCCATCGCCGCGACCCGCGCCGAGCAGATCCCGATCGTCACGATGGTTCGCGAGATGCCCGACGGTCCGCTCACGCACGCGCACATCGAGGAGCGCTTCGGTCGGCTCGCAGCGCTGCTGACCGCGCTCCGGACCCGGAAGCTCATCTTCCTGCACCGGCCGGGTGGCCTGCGTCACCACGGAAACCTCATCCAGAACATCGACCTGACCAACGAGTTCGACGCGCTCTGGCAGAGCAAGGAGCTGTCGCGCAAGGAGCGCACGCTGCTCGCACAGTCCCGCCAGCTCGTGCTGCACACCGTGGCGCACAAGCTCCTCGTCACGATAAGCTCGCCGCTAGACCTGCTGCGCGAGCTCTTCACCGTCAAGGGCGCGGGCACCCTGCTCCGTCGCGGCGCGGTCATCCAGCTGCACCACGCCTTCGACGGCGTCGATCGCGAGCGCCTGCGCGCGCTGCTGGCCTCGGCGTTCGGCCGCCCCCCGGGCGACGGCTTCTTCGAGCGCGAGCCGTCGGCCGTGTACCTCGAGGAGAACTATCGCGGCGCCGCCGTGATCACGCAGACGCCGCTCGGCGCGTACCTCACCAAGTTCGCCGTCGGCAACGAAGCCCAAGGTGAAGGCGTCGGCTCCGATCTGTGGCGGCGACTCGTGAACGAGTGCCCCACGTTCTTCTGGCGCGCGCGACCGGCGAATCCCATCTCCGCCTGGTACACGAAGCAGGCCGACGGCATGGTGCGCACCCCCGACTGGCTGATCTTCTGGAAGAGCCTCGACCCGATGCTCATCCCGTCCGCCATCGCCTACACGCTCATGCAGCCGATCGACATCCCTCCGGCGCTCGAGTAGGCGGGGACGGTCGTCTCCAGCTGGGACGAGCGCTGCCTCGCCGGCCAACGCCCGGCGCCCGAGATGGTTGAAACAGGGCTGGTACGGACGCTGCTCGAACTACAGTGGTGACCGCCTGGCCTCGCCTCGCCATTGTGACCTGCCTGTGCATGTCGTGCGGGGCCGCGCTGGCGGACGAGTCGCTCATCTCGAAGGACCTGGCGGCGGTATCGAGCACGTTCGGTCGGGCATGCGACGCCGCCGAGACGAGGCGTGTGGCGACACAGCTCGGGCTCTCGCCGCGTGCGCAGAGCCTCCCGAAGCAGAGCATGGGCGCGGTCCCGGACGATCGGCGCCTCGCGCAGGGGCGCAAGGCCGGCCTCACCCACCTGCAGACTGCCGCGCTCGTCTCCCGCACGGGCTTCGGCTCGGCCGCGACCAACCGCGCGTCACGGAGCGACGACGCGAACTCGAGCGTCACTGGTCCCCGCTGCTCGGCGCGATGCGCGGCGTGGTGAAGACGCTGCCGAAGGCCGAGGGCACCGCGTGAAGAACGCCGTGGACATCTCGCGCCTCTCCTCGTTCCGCGTCGTCGACAAGCAGCCCACGGACACGGGCTGGCGCATCGGCGTCGGAGCAGAAGTAGCGCGGGTCAGGTGCTGGTGATTGGTGCGGCCGGCCGCGGCGGCTCGGGCGGTGCAGGCGTGGCCGGCGCTGCGACGTGGCGGATGAGCGGCTCGGACTTGGGATCGTTGGCGCGACGCGCCAGATCTGCGAGGACCTGCTGGCTCCGGACCTCGGGGCCGACCGTCTCGACGACCTTGTAGCGACCATCGGGCTGGAGGCGGCGCGCCTTCACGTTGTCGCGCAGCGCGATGCCGAGCACCTCGTCGAGCAGCCGCGCCTTGAGCGCCGGATCCTCGATGGGCGTGAGCACCTCGATACGCCGGTGGAAGTTGCGCGGCATCCAGTCCGCCGACGAGATGTAGAGCTCGGCCCGCTCGCCCGCGCCGAACGCGAAGACGCGGCTGTGCTCGAGAAATCGGTCGACGATGCTGGTCACGCGGATGCGCTCGGACATACCGGGCACGCCCGCGCGCAGGCAGCAGATCCCGCGCACCAGCAGATCGATTTCGACGCCGGCCTGGCTGGCCTCGTACAGCGCGCGGATCACGGCGGGCTCGACGACGGCGTTCATCTTGGCGATGATGCGCGCGGGCTCGCCCTTCTTCGCGCGCGCAGTCTCCCGCTCGATGAGCTCGAGGATGCGCTTGCGCAGCGTGAGCGGCGCGACGGCGAGCTTCTTCCACTGCGGCGGCTCGGCGTACCCCGTCAGCATGTTGAAGAGCGCCGACACGTCGTCGGCGATATCCGTTCGCGCGGTGAGGAGCGAGATGTCGGTGTACTGCCGCGCGGTCGTCGGGTTGTAGTTGCCGGTGCCGAGGTGGACGTACCGACGCACGATGTTTCCTTCGCGCCGGACGACGAGCAGCACCTTGCAGTGCGTCTTGAGACCCACGAGCCCGTAAACGACGTGCACGCCGTCTTCTTCGAGGCGCCGTGCCCACGCAATGTTGTTGGCTTCGTCGAGGCGCGCCTTGATCTCGACGAGAACGGCGACCTGCTTGCCGTTCTCCGCAGCACGCGAGAGCGCCCGCGCGATGGTGCTGTCGCCCGATGTCCTGTACAGCGTCTGCTTGATGGCGAGCACGTTCGGATCGTTCGCGGCCTCGTCGATGAGTCGCACGATGGGGTCGAAGGACTCGTACGGGTGGTGCAGCAGGATGTCGCGCTGTGCGATGACCGGGAAGATGCTCTCGGCATCGCGCAGCACGGCTGGCATCTCCGGCTTCATCGACTCGGCGCGCAGCTCGGGCCGCACGTCGCCGTCGGACAGCGCGGACATGTCCGAGATCTGCAGCGGACCTTCGCACCGGTAGACATCGGCAGGCGACAGCGTGAGCGCCTCCATGAGGATCTTCTCGAGCTCGGGTGACGCGACCGAGGAGATCTCGAGCCGCACCGCCGCACCACGATCGCGACGACGGAGCTCCTCCTGCAGGGTCGAGAGGAGGTCGTCGGAGTCGTCCTCGTCCACGTCCATGTCCCAGTTGCGGGTGAGCCGGAACATCGCTGTCTGACGGACCGCGAACCCGGGGAACAGCGCACCCACGTGCGTCTTGATGAG
>JAYTLP010000414.1:0-5934 GCA_043729375.1 Myxococcales bacterium | reverse complement strand
CGATTCGACTTAGACGCCAGCCTTCGCTATCGCCCGCACATGACCGAAATTACCCCAGAGATCACGCCAGCCATCGTTGCCGGGCACGGCTTCACTCCTGAAGAATATGATCGCGTCGTCGCGTCGATGGGCCGGGTGCCCAACATGCTCGAACTCGGCATCTTTTCGGTGATGTGGTCGGAACATTGCTCCTACAAGTCGTCGCGCATCCACCTCGCCAAGCTGCCGACCAAGGCCCCATGGGTGATCTGCGGACCCGGCGAGAACGCCGGCGTCATCGACATCGGCGACGGCGACGCAGCGATTTTCAAGATGGAAAGCCACAACCACCCGAGCTTCATCGAGCCCTACCAAGGCGCCGCAACGGGCGTCGGCGGCATCCTGCGCGACGTGTTCACCATGGGCGCGCGTCCCATCGCCGCGCTCGACTCGCTCCGGTTCGGTCGTCCGGAGCTCGCCAAGACGCGTCAGCTCCTGCCCGCCGTCGTCGCGGGCATCGCGGGCTACGGCAATGCGTTCGGCGTCCCTACCGTCGGTGGCGAGGTCTTCTTCGACGCGTCCTACGACGGCAACATCCTGGTCAACGCCATGGCGGTCGGCATCGCGCGCTCGGACTCGCTGTTCAAGGGTCTCGCGGTGGGCGTCGGCAACCCGGTACTGTACTTCGGCGTGAAGACCGGGCGCGACGGCATTCACGGCGCGACAATGGCATCGGCGGAGTTCGACGATGCGTCCGAGAGCAAGCGGCCGACGGTCCAGGTGGGCGACCCCTTCAAGGAGAAGCTGCTCCTCGAGGCATGCCTCGAGCTGATGGCGTCCGGAGCAATCGTCGGCATCCAGGACATGGGGGCCGCGGGGCTCACGTCTTCGTCGGTCGAGATGGCCGCGCGCGCGGGCAACGGCATCGAACTCGATCTCGATGCCGTGCCGCGGCGCGAGACGCACATGGAGGGCTGGGAGCTGATGCTCTCCGAGTCGCAGGAGCGCATGCTCGCCGTCGTCACCCGCGGTCGCGAGGCCGAGGCCCGCGTCATCTTCGAGAAGTGGGACCTGGACGCCGCCGTCATCGGCAAGGTCACCGACACCGGGCGCATCGTGCTCCTCGATCGCGGCGAGAAGATCGTCGACCTCCCCATCGAGCCGCTCGCCGAGGGCGTTCGCTACGACCGTCCGAGCAAGCCCGGTCCTGCTGCGCCGCTTGTGGAGCTGCCCGCCGAGCCCGCCGATCTCTCGGCGATCCTGGCGCAGCTGCTCGCGTCGCCGAACATCGCATCGCGCGGCATGATCTTCCAGCAGTACGACCACATGGTGCGGCTCGGTACCGTGCGAGGCCCGGGCGCGGCCGACGCGGCCGTCGTCCGCATCCTCGACGGTGCCACGGATCTGGCCGCAGCCAAGGGCGTCGCGCTCACCACGGACTGCAACCCGCGCTTCTGTCAGCTCGATCCCTACGAGGGCGCGAAGCTGGCCGTCGCCGAGGCGTACCGCAACATCTCCACGGTCGGTGCCGAGCCACTCGCCATCACCGACTGCCTCAACTTCGGCTCCCCCGAGCGCCCCGAGATCATGCACCAGCTCAAGGAGGCCATCCGCGGCCTCGGTGATGCGTGTCGCGCGCTCGAGACGCCCGTCGTGTCCGGCAACGTGTCGCTCTACAACGAGACCGACGGTCGGCCGATCTATCCCTCACCGTCGGTAGGCATGGTCGGTGTGATCGCCGAGGCTCGGCGCTCCGTCGGCGCGTGGTTCCCCGCCCATGTCGCCATCGGTCTCCTCGGCGACAATACCGACGAGCTCGGCGGCTCGGAGTACCTCGCGTTCGTGCACGGCCAGGTCGCCGGTCCCGTGCCGAAGCTCGATCTCGCGAAGGAGGCGAAGGTCGGCAAGGCGTGTCGCGCGCTCGTCGCTGCACGGCTCGTCGTCGCGGCGCACGACTGCGCGGAGGGTGGGCTCGCCGTCGCAATCGCCGAGACCTGCTTCGGGGACCCGCTCGTCGGCGCTCGCATCACCCTCGACAGCAGCATCCGCGCGGACTGCTTGCTCTTTGGCGAGGCACCGTCCCGAATCCTCGTCGCATACGACGAGTCAAGCGAGGCCGACGTCGCTCGCATCGCCGCGGAGCAGGGCGCGCCGTTCCAGCGCATCGGTCGTACCGGCGGCGGCTCGCTCGTCATCGAAGTCGGCGGGAAGAAGCGCATCGACTCCATCGTTTCTGTTCTGGCGGCGGCCCACCGCGGCGGCCTCGTCCAGGCGCTCGGCGGCTAGGCCAGGGAGGCCCACATGCTCCAGTATCTGCTGCACATCCTCGTGTTCGCGACCGCAGTCATCCTGACGGCCCGCATCGTCCCAGGCATCAAAGTGAGGTCGTTCGGCTCGGCGGTGGCCTTCGCGTTCGTGGTCGGGCTGCTCGACACGCTGCTCTACGGTGTACTCGTCGCCATCTCGTTCCCGCTCGTCCTGGTCTCGCTCGGGCTGTTCCTGCTCGTCATCAATGGCTTTTTATGGTGGCTGGCCGACAAGTTGGTGAGCGGCGTGGCCATGGATGGCTTCGGTTCGGCGATGCTGGCCTCGCTGGTCACATCACTTCTCAACTGGTTGTTTCTCTTCTTCGTGCCGTGAAGGTCTGCATCAGAAGGCGAACTTCATGAACGCGCGACCCTCGACGCCCCAGGTGCTGGCCGGAACCGGCGCGTCCTTGATGTCGCCGTAGAGCGCGCCTGCGCCGTAGTTGCGGTCGCGGAACATCGCGGCGACGCGGCCGTCTGCGCCGATGCTGAACGACTTGAAGCGGAGCTCGGCGCCGATGTCGCCGTGCACCATCCACTCGAGGAAGTCCTGGTGGACGAAGATGTCGTTGCCGATGGGCACGTTGAGGGTGCTGCTCATCGCGCCGACGCCACCGCCGAAGTAGAGGTTGAAGTGGTTTCGGTCCGAGTTCTTGGCGACATACCCCTTGAACGTCATCTCGAACGGGTAGCTCTTGCGGTCGAACTTCGCGTCGCCCGAGCGGAAGCTACCCCGCAGGAAGTCCTGAGACATCTCGAAGCCGAAGTGGCCGCGCGAGCGGAACTCGAGCGAGACGCCGCCTCCCTGAAGGGTGCCCCAGCCGACGAGCGGCTGATTGGCCAGGCCGAAGAACGTGTAGTGACCCCCGAGGCTGACAACACGGAACCGCTCGAGCGGCTTGCGCGGCTGCGGACGGTAACCCTGCAGGTCGGGTGGGTACGCGTACTGCGACGGCCGCTGGCAAAGCTGCCTGCAGTTCAAGCGGATGCGCTGCGGCTGGTAGCCGTTGGCGTACGGGTTGAGCACGTCCGGAGGCGGCACGAGCGGAGGCGGGCCGATGGACGGGGCCGATGCGACAGCCGCGGGAGCGGGCGGTGTCATCATCGGCGGATAGATATAAATCGTGTTGTTGTTCGTGGCCGTCGCCGCAGCGTTCGACCGGTTGTCGTTGGTGTTGTTGCTCGTGTTCGTCTGCGTCGGATTGTTCGTGCTGGTGTTCGTCGGGTTCGCGGTGATGATCGGGCTCACCGTGTTGGTGTTCGTGTTGTTGATCACCGGGCCACCGGATGACGACCCGCCTGGAGCGGCCTCCGGCGTGCGCGGCGGCGCAATCCGTACGCGCGTCGGTGCGAGCACCGGAGGCTGGACGGGCTGACCGTACGGATCGAGAGGCGCTTCCTCGACCGTCTGGGCGTATGCCGCAGGGGAGAGCACCACCATGCCGACGCCCAAGCCGAGCCCGAGGCCCATGATGCTTCTACCGAAACGTGACCCGCGGACCACCATGAAAGCCTCCTGGACGTGGGTGTAGTACAGCTTTCGTGCCGCAGCCATGAAGATTGTGCTCAACAATCCCGGTCAGTTGCTCAGCTTTTTACGGAAGCGTGACCGGATGTTCGCAGCCGTGGGTGTGTCCTGTCGTTCATGATCGCGCCCGGTCGGTCCCACCGAACGTCAGAAGCGCTGAAGTTCGGTCCGGGCAGATCTCCTCCGGCGAAACGGTTTACGAACGGGGGACGGACGCGGTAGAACAATGCCCAATGGCAACCTTTCTCGTGACCGGTGGCGGCGGCTTCATCGGGTCCAACCTCTGCCACGCGCTCCTCGCGCGCGGCGACAGTGTCCGTGCCTTCGACAACTTCGCGACCGGACGTCGTGAGAATCTTGCAGGCCTCGAGGCGCAGACGCAGTCCGGTCAGTTCACGTTGATCGAGGGCGATGTCACGGACGCCGTCGCGGTGGGCAAGGCGATGGAGGGTGTCGACTACGTCCTTCACGAGGCGGCGATCCCATCGGTGCCTCGGTCAGTCGAGGATCCGATCGGTAGCGACCACGTGAACGTGCACGGCACGGTGACGGTACTGCACGCCGCCGTCGCCGCGAAGGTGAAGCGGGTCGTGTTCGCTGCATCCTCGTCGTCGTACGGCGAGAAGGCCCCCGGCGAGGCCAAGGTCGAGACAATGATGCCCGACCCTCTCTCGCCGTACGCGGCCCAGAAACTCTCGTGCGAGCACTACTTGAAGGTGTTTCACGTCTGCTACGGGCTCCCGACGGTGGCGTTGCGTTACTTCAACGTGTTCGGACCGCGCCAGGATCCGAAGTCGCAGTACGCCGCCGTCATTCCGAACTTCGTGACGGCCGCGCTCACCGGCAGGCCCGCGACCATCTACGGCGACGGCGGGCAGACGCGCGATTTCTGCTACATCGACAACGTCGTCGAGGCCAACATCCGCGCGTGCGAGGCAGACGGCGTCGCGGGAGAGGTCTTCAATGTGGCGTGCGGCGAGGCCGCCTCGCTGCTCGACGTCGTCGGTGCCGTCGCCATCGAGACGGGCACGAAGATCGCGCCGCGCCACGAGCCCGGCCGCACCGGGGACATCCGTCACTCGCTGGCCGATATCGAAAAGGCGAAGCGCATGCTCGGCTACACCGGTAAGGTCCGCTTTGCAGAGGGCATCGCGAGGACGGTCGCGTGGTATCGCCAGAAGCGTTGAGCACCGCGCTCACGAGCATGACCGGCTACGGCCGGGCGGAGGCGCAGCTCGACGGTCGTCGCCTCGTGGCGGAGCTGCGCTCCGTGAACCATCGCTTCCTCGAGCTCAAGGTGCGCCTGCCCCGCGAGGACGCCGAGCTCGAGGCCGAGCTCGGGAAGCTCGTGCGGTCGCGGTTGCAGCGCGGCGCCGTCTCGCTGTCGCTGCGAGAGGAGGGCGAGCCCGAACTCGACGGCCAGGCTGACGGCCCGCTCGTCGACACGGTGCGCGCGAAGCAGTGGGCGCTTGCGCTCGGCGAGCTGGCCGCGGCCATCGGCGCGCCCCCTCCGACGCTCGACCTCGTGTGCGCGCAGCAAGGGGTCCTGCGACCTCGCCCGCCCGAGACGCCACGGCCCGCGCTCATGACGGCGGCGCGTGCGGCCGTGGATGCTGCGCTGCGCTCGCTGTCCAGTGCGCGCGCGCGCGAAGGCGCGGAGCTCGGCCGTGACCTCGCCGGCCGCCTCGACACGCTCGCTACTCTACGTGCAAAGGTGCAGCAGCTCGCCGATGCGGAGCCCGATGCTCACCGTCGCAAGCTGCAGACACGCCTCTCCGCGCTGCTCGACGATCGTCCCGGTCAGGTTGATCCGCAGCGCCTCGCCCAGGAGGTTGCGCTGCTGGCCGAGCGCCTCGACGTGAGCGAGGAGATCGTTCGCCTCGGTGCTCACATCGACGAGGCGCGGCGCCTGCTGTCCGGCACCGAGGCCGCAGGTCGTCGTCTCGACTTCCTCTCGCAGGAGATCCACCGCGAGGTGAACACCATCGGCTCGAAGTCGCAGTCGACCGACATCACCTCGACGGTCATCGAGATGAAGGCAGAGCTCGAGCGCTTTCGCGAGCAGGTCCAGAACCTTGAGTAGCGCGCGAATGGAAGAGCGATCATGACCGAACCGAAGCC
>JAYTLP010000413.1:0-2883 GCA_043729375.1 Myxococcales bacterium | reverse complement strand
CGGGAGCGTGGGCGCGAGAGCCGCACGAAGACAATGCCCGTCGCGACGGCGGTGTGGGCGATACCGACGACGCTCTCCAGGCTCGCGACCAGGTGCCTGTAGAGGGTCGCGGGCGCCATCGAGGCGTACCCGACGGTGGCCGTCGCCTCGACGCAGAAGAAGAACGCGTCGTACAGCGACCCGGGCCGCGTGTGCAGTACGCAGCCCGGGTCGGCTGCTTAGAGCAGCGCGAAGAGCGCGTCGAGACCGACGAAGGCGGCCCCCAGCCACGCCACGAACGCCGGGTACGAGATGGAGATCGCCATGTGATACGGGTCGGACGGATCGAAGCGGACCGCGCCGATCTAGAAGACGGTCGACGCGCCCGGCGTGATGGGGAGCGCCACGTCCTTGCGGGATTTCGTCAGTTCGCTGCGCCCCAGGTCGAAGCCTTCACCGTCCAGTGGGCTTTCGTCGACGGGAATACACCGTCGATGCGTTGCATGCTGTTGCCGGCGACCGTGGTACCGACCGCGGGCGAGCCGGAGGTCGCCACCGCGAGCGCGTCCGCGTCCGCCTTCGTGCACCCGCTGGCGCACGGGGTCTGGTCCCACACGCCGGCGGTCTGCAGCGCCTCGAGCTGCGCCGGCCAGCTCGCCGCGCCGCCGCCGTTCGAGAACGCGAGCGCGTCGACGACGGTTCCCTGCGCGTTGGCGAGCGTCAGCACCTGCGCGGAGTTGGTCAGGTCGTTCGTCGCGCTGCCGACGGTGTCCCACGCGGCGGGAGGACACGTGCCGTCGACACACCCGGCCTTGCCCGTCGCGCTGGTCTCCGTCGTGACCGTGGCCGCCTTCAGGTGGACGACGATGAGGTCGCCACCGGCAACGGTGAGCGTGGGCAGCGTGGCAAGCGTGGTGGCGCCCGTGCCGATGCCCTGTGCGAGGGTCCAGCCCGCGATGTTGCCCGCACCGTGCGCGAGCAGCTCCACCTCGTCACTCGGCGTGATGCGCGGATTCACCTCGTTGAGCGTCAGCGTCACGGTCGAGCCCGCCGCATCGGTCCCCGCGAGGTCGACCGGCACGGCAGCATCGGCGACGGCAGCTGCGAGGTCGACACCGGTCAGGTCGACGCCCGAAAAGTCGGTGGGTCCGTGCGCCAGGTCCACGAAGCTTGCGTCCCCGGTCGCGACCGACAGATCGAAGGGCGGAAACGCAAAGTCGTAGACCGGCGCAGTCGCCTTCGCAGCACATGCGGAGAGGAGCGCAACGGACAGGAACGATAGCGGCCCACGCGACAAGCGTTTCATGCCGCGTGCGTACTTCGGCCTCTCGCGTTCGGCAAGCCCGTTCGGTGTCACCGCGCGACGCGCCAGATCGTGCCGTTGCCGTCTTCCGACACCAGCAACGCACCATCGCGCGCGACCGCGATCCCCACGGGCCGCCCCCAGACGTGGTGGTCGTCGACGACGAAGCCGGTGAGAAAGTCCTCGTAGCCGCTGGTCGCGTGGCCGCCAGCACCGAGCGGGATGCGCACGACCTTGTACCCGGTGCGTCGCGCGCGGTTCCACGAACCGTGGAGTGTCACGAGCGCGCTGCCCTCGAAGAATGCGATTCCGAGCGCGGCCGAGTGCGCCTGCACGAGCACGTCGGGGACCGTCACCTTCGTCGCGAGCTCGGGGCGGCGGCCGGCGAGGCGCGGCTCCTCGTGGCTCCCGAGGTAATAGAACGGCCAGCCATAGAACGCGCCCTCCGTGACGTGCGTGACGTGATCGGGCACGAGGTCGTCGCCGAGGCCGTCGCGCTCGTTGGTCGCGCACCACGGCTCGTGCGTGGTCGGTGAGAGCGCGAGGCCGACACAGTTGCGCAGCCCCGTGGCGTACGGCCGCCGATTTCGACCGTCGGGATCGAACGCGACCACGTCCGCACGCCACTCCTCACCCTCCCACGCAGCGCCGAGCCCGTGCTCCTGCTCCCACGCCGCGGTCCCGCCCGGAGGCGCCTTCGCCATCCCCTCTGCGACGTTCGACGCCGAGCCGATGGACACGAGCATCCGCTTGCCATCCGCGGTGAACACGAGGTCGCGCGTGGTGTGCCCACCCGTCGACGGAGAGAGCGCCCCCACGATGCGCTGCGCCGGGCCGGAAGCGTGCAGGTCACCCGCCGCATATGCAAAGCGCACGACCGCGTTCTGCTCCGCGACGTATACCCATCGAGGGTTGTCCGGGGGGTAAAAGCCGATGCCGAACGGCTCGTCGAGCCCCCCGGCGTAGACCTCGCGCTGCGGCGCCTTCTCGCCGCGCAGCACGGTCACACGGCCCGAAGACGTCTCGGCCGCGAAGACGTCGCCGTTCGGTGCGACGCGCAGCACGCGCGCCGACAGCCCGCTCGCGTACAGCTCGACGTGGAAGCCCGTCGGCGCAGCCGGCTCGCGCGCGCCGCGCTCGGCGAGGCTCGGCCCGTTCGTCGCCGACCGCGTGGCGAACGGCGGCGGCAGCTCCGCGACGACGATGTGGTGCTGCTTGCCCGGCGCATCGTTGCGCCAGTCGCCGGACGCGGCGCTCCTCGAGGCCGCGGACTTCTGCGTGGGACGCGTGGCCTTCAGAGTCGCGAGGTGGTCGATTATCGCGCGACGCTCGCCCGCGTCGGGTGTTGGCAGCGGCATGTTCGTCCCAGGCACCACCTGGTCGGGCGCAGCGAGGAAACGATCGAGGTTCGCGCGCGTCCACACGAGCCCGCTTCGCGCGAGCGCGGGTGTGTACGCGAAGCGGAGCGCAGCCGCCCTGCGACCCACGACGCCGCCGAGGCCGGGGGCGCGCGCGCTCGACGCATCGCTCGGGTGGCAGAGCGCGCATCGCTGCTGGAAGAGCTGCGCGCCCGGATCTGCGCGCGCGGCGCACGACGAGGC
>JAYTLP010000412.1:0-6851 GCA_043729375.1 Myxococcales bacterium | reverse complement strand
CCCGCCCCACCGCAAGCGGCGCGACGCGCGAAAGAAAACTGCGACTAGAAGTGGACCTGGTACAGCGGGGCGGTCTGCGCGCCTTGCGCTTGCGAAGGGACGACGGCGCGATCCAGCACATGGGTTCCGTCGACGGGCGACGGCTGCTTGAGGTCGTAGTACGTGTAGGTGTTGCTGTCGCGCGTCACCACCACCGCCACGACGACGACCGTCACGATGACCGCGACACCGAGGCCGACGATGAGGCCGACCCACCACAGGCTGCGCTTCTTCTTGTGGGGCGGCGCCGCGATGAGCGGCGGTTGCGCGGCATACGGGTCCTGGCCCGCGACAATCGGGGGAGGCGGGTTACTCCCGTCCATCATCGGCGGTGGTGGGTTGTCCAGCGAGGCGTCGGGGGCGGCCTGCGGTGCCTGTGCCATCTGCGCCTCCAGCGACGAGATGCGGCCCTCGACCTCGGCGCGGTTGGCCGCCTTCGGCGAGGTCTCGAGGTAGCGCTGGTAATACTTCACAGCGACCTTGCGCCGCCCGAGCCTCTCGTTCGCGAGCCCGATGTTGTACGCGAGCACGGGCGACGGACGCAGCGCTTCGGCGGCCTTGAACTCGCGAATCGCCACGGGGAAGTCGCCCGCGGTGAAGGCGGCGCGGCCCGCCGTGAAGTGCTGCTTCGCGGCTGCCATCGACGCGTCCTCCGCAGGCGCCGTGGCGGCGGGCGGAGGCTCGTTCTCGCGCGCGCGCGCGATGTCCGGCCAGAGGGTGGCCCAGACGAAGGCCATGCAGGTGAGGATGCTGAGGATCGCAGAGCGACGCATGGTGGAGCTCCTTCGAGCTAGTACGGATTGATGATCTCGGACCCTTTTTTCGGGTCCTCGTTGTGCTCGGACGGTTCGTGGTGCTTCGGACCGATGATCGTCTTGCCCGGCGCCGGACCCGGCTTCACCACGGCGACCGGCGGCGGGCTCGGCTTCGTCGCGGGAACGTGGGCGAGCCGCACGATTCGTCGCGCTTCGCCGCTGTCCCTGAGCGTGATCGTCTCGGTCACGTAGCCCGCCTTGCGCAGCACTATCGACTCGCTCTTGCCGCCTGCGAGGATCAGGTTCGCGGGCGTGTCTCCGAAGCGGACGCCATTGCGCGCAATCTCGGCGCGCGACGGCACGGTATCGACGAGGATCGTCACGTCTCTTGCTGCCGGCACCTCGGGCTTCACGACCGGCATCGCAGGCTTGCCCGCGCCCGCGGACCTCGCGACGGGTTTTGGCGACTCTGGCTCGTTCGCGAGCAGCACGACGGCCGAGACGACTCCGGCTGCGGCCACCAGGACGCCGATCCAGACGCCGGCGCGACTTCGACGACCGGACGTGACATCGGTTGTCGAGGGTGCCACAGCAGGCAGGCGCGCGCCGGAAGGGTGCAGCGCTCCGGCGCGCAGTCCCGACGGCGTCGACGCGGGCATCTGCGTCGAGATCTGCGCCGAGATGGCGCCCGGCGCCACGCCCAGGACGTTCGGCGCGTGTACCCGGGCGAGCTCGTTCAGCTGCGCGAGAAGCTCGGCCATCGTCTGGTAGCGATCGGCGACCTCCTTCGCCATCGCACGGAGGATGACGGCCTCGACCTCGGGCAGGATCTGGCGGTCGGGCGACATCAAGCGCGGCGCCATGGGCTCGACGGTGATGTGCTTCGTGAGGATGCCCATGAAGCTCTCGGCCTCGAAGGGCACGCGTCCCGTGAACAGCTCGTACATGATGACGCCGACCGAGTAGATGTCGGTGCGGTGATCGAGCGGGCGGCCGAGCGCCTGCTCCGGCGACATGTAGTGCGGCGTGCCGAAGATGGTGCCCGTGCGAGTGAGGCTCTGCGAGCCCTCCGCGCCGGACACCTTGGCGATGCCGAAGTCGAGGATCTTGGCGATGACGCGACCCTGCTTCTCGGCGAGGAACACGTTCTCGGGCTTCATGTCGCGATGGACGATGCCCTTGTCGTGCGCGGCCGCGAGACCTCGACAGACCTGCATCAGCACGCCGAGCGCTTCGTCCAGCGCGACGGGTGGCAACGCGC
Organism: Myxococcales bacterium; assembly: GCA_043729375.1. Taxonomy (GTDB): domain Bacteria; phylum Myxococcota_A; class Polyangia; order Palsa-1104; family Palsa-1104; genus JBDTCO01. The sequence continues at coordinate 4,796 of JAYTLP010000412.1, read as the reverse complement.
GCATGCGATCGGAGAGCGCTTGCCCTTGCAGGTACTCCATGGCGAGGTAAACGGAGCCGTTCGGCAGCGTCGCGAAGTCGTCGATCTCGACGATGTTCTCGTGACCGATTGAGGACGCGCTCCACGCCTCCTGCCGGAAGCGCGTTACGGCTTCCTGGTTGGAGACGATCTCGGGGCGCAGCAGCTTGATGGCAAACCGCTTGTTGATGTTGAGGTGCTGGGCCTCGTAGACCTGACCCATGCCGCCCTCGCCGAGCAGCCGCCCGATACGGTAGCGCTCCGCGAGCACCGTCCCCACGAGGTCCGGCTGATGAGCAACGGGTTCGACGACCAGCGGCGTGCCGTCCCTCGAGCAGAACGCCACCTCGCTGCCATACCGCGAGTTGCACGCGGGGCAGACCTTGGATGAGAGGGCGGGCGCTTCCACGGCGACGGAATTATTGCGCACACATGCCCCCTTGTAAATTGGACCCGGGTGTACGCTTTTCGACCTCATGCAGACCGGAGTCGACAAGGAGCTCGCCCAGCGCGAGGCGGTGTTCGCTGGAAACCCCGAGCGCGCGGGCGTCGTCGCCGCGGCGCGGCGGTTCAAGGCGAGCTGGTTCGAGCTCGGCGAGGCGCTGACCCGGGTGCGGAAGGACGAGCGCTGGAAGGCCTGGGGGCATTCATCGTTCGAGGACTACTGCCGCAAGGAGCTGCACCTCCGTCGCGAGACTGCCGACAAGCTCACGGGCTCGTTCTCGTTCCTGCGCTCGCGTGCGCCCGAGGTCGTCGAGCGCGCGTTCTCGCAGACGGCCGACAACGAGCTGCCGCTGCCCGCCTACGGGGCGGTCGACTTCTGGCGTCGGGCCGAGGAGGCCGAGGCGCCGTCCGCAACCATCGACGACATCCGCCGCCAGGTCCTCGACGAGGGTGCCTCGCTGCCGAGGCTGAACCGCCAGTACCGCGAGGTGCTCTTCCCGCTCGACGAGGACGGCCAGCGCGAGAAGCGTCGCAACGAGCTGCGCTCGGTCACCGCCCGGCTCACCGAGCTCCTCGCCCACGGCCGCGAGGAGGGCCTCGTCCCCGACGAGCTCTCCGCCGAGCTCGAGGAGCCGCTCTCGCGCCTGGCCGGTCTCGTCGCAAAGCCGTCCGGGCCCGACGTGGCCAGGGACAAGCCGAAGGACAGGCGGGCGTCGTGACGTCTTGATTCGTTGCGTGGGCGATGCTAGGACGGCGCCCTCATGCGCACCCTCGTCGTCCTCGCCACCCTAGGCCTCTCGATGCTCGCGGGCTGCGGCCCCGCCTGCGATCACAAGAACCTCTGCGCGATCACCGGCAAGCCCGGCGACGTGGACGTGTGCGACGGCAGCGACTTCATCGCCTGCGACGACAAGCACCGCGGTCAGGTGATCTTGTGCCCCGCGAGCGAGGGCAAAAAAGTGGTCTGCGGCGCCGACGGCTGGTCGTTCGAGACCGGCGGGCAGTAAAGCTCCGCGAAGCGCCCCGTCGCGGGGTCGTACGCGCGCACCGTGCGGGTGACGATGCGCGCGGGGGCATGCAGCGAAGGCTGCAGATCGTAGATGTGGTAGCGCGCGCGACGGTCTGCGCGCGGGTCCGCGTAGGTGGCCGACCCGACGCCGGACACGGGGATCGGACCGTTCGGCCCGTCGAGACGGTCATCGAGGTCGCGGTGCTCGTGACCGTGCAGCACGAGCTCCGCACCGACACGCGCGAGCACGCCCGCAAAGCCCGAGCGATCGCGCAGGCCACGCAGCACGGAGTGGCGATTGTTCACCGGTGGATGGTGGAGCAGCACGATGCGGAACAGGCCACGTCGCCCGAGCTCCTCGAGCCGCTCCTCGAGCCGCGCGAGCTGACGCTTGCCGAGCGACCCGGACGCGAACGGCACGGGCGATGGCCGCGCGGTCGAGAGCCCGATGAGCGCGATGGGATCGCGCACCCGAACGAACGGGAACGAGTCGTCGCCAGAGTCGGAGGTTGCGTAGGGGTGCAGGTGCTGGTGGAACGGGCGCCGCAGCAGCGCGTCGAGAGTGTAGACGTCGTGGTTGCCGGGCACGACGGTGACGTGTCGCGAGCCGAGCTCGAGCTGGTCGAGCAGCCGGCGCGCGAGCCGGAACTCGCTCTCGAGCGCAAGGTTGGTGAGGTCACCGGTGATCGCGATCTCGTCGAGCTTCTGCGCGTCGAGATCCTCGAACAGCGCGTCGAGGATCGCGCGCGGGTGCTTCTCCTTGCGGTGCAGGTGCAGGTTCACCATCCCCGCAAGCCGCTTGCCGAAGAAGGGCAGGATGCCGGTGTTCTCGAGGGAGAGCGCGTGCAGATCGGACGCGTGTGCGAGCCGCATCGCTACATCCCCTGCGGTCCGGTGTCGGGCGACGGCGCGTGCGCGAGGTGCCGCGGCGCCGTGTCCTTGTACGGACCGCGTAGCGGCCACAGGTGCAAGAGCGGCTCGGGGTCGATGAAGAGCTCGACGTCGCCGGGGTGCGCGCGGACGCCGATCTGGAAGTGTAGGTGCGGACCGGAGTGGAAGATTCCGGTCTCACCAACGGTACCGATTGGATCTCCGGCCTTGACCGGCACGCCGGCCTTGAGGCCCTGGCGCACGGTGTCGAGGTGCATGTACGAGGTCGTCAGCGTGCCTCCGCGGTGGTTGAGCCGGACGTAGCGACCCTCGTTGCCGGTGTCGTCCTCGACCACGCGCTCGACGACGCCGTCGTGCGCGGCGAACACCCACTCGCCCCTGTCTTCGCCGAGGTCCACGCCGCAGTGGCCGGAGCGGCAGGCCTCGGGGCGCAGGCCCTCGCGCGGCGCACCGAACCGGCGGGTGTTGCGGACGGGCAGCCGGCGCGTGGGACCGGAGAGCGGGTGCAACCACAGATCGCGCTCGGGGATGTCGGAGACGACGGCGCCCACGCCTGGCGTTGCGGAGGCCGACTCCAGGATCCTGAGCGCATCCTCGACGGAGAATGCGGGCGGCACCACCGAGGCCTCCGCGCTCGCCACCGTGGCCTTGATGGGATGGCCGCGCCGCAGCGAAACTCCGAGCACCACCGCGCCACACACGGCGAGCGCAGAGAACGCATACATCAGCCGTCGGTTCGGGCGGTCGGGGGCAGCCGCGAGCATGGCGTCGACGACGCGCCCCGCTTCACCGTCGCCGCGCTCGGCCTCGGCGCGGCAGGTCTCCGAGCAGAAGGCGCGCACGCGCCCCGCGCTGACGATGAGCGCACGCGCCCGCAGCGGGTCGAAGACCTTGTCGCAGACGGGGCACGTGCTGGGCTCGACTTTCATCCGGGTGGGGGACCCCCTCCAAGTTAGGTCGCGATCCAAATGGGCGTCAACCCGCAAAGCTCTGCAAGCCCGCGCGTGTGGGCATCGTGCGTACACGTGCGACGCGACGCGTGACGCTGCACCCGACTCTGATTAGTATCCGCGCCATGTCTTCTGCGCCGCCGACGAACTTCCTGGAACACCACCCCCGCACGCACCGCACGGGCGAGCTCCGCGCGACGCACATCGGACAGGAGGTCACACTGATGGGCTGGGTCGGCACGCGCCGCGATCACGGCGGTCGCATCTTCATCGACCTGCGGGACCGCTCCGGCATCGCGCAGGTGGTGTTCGGACCGGACGTCGAAGCCACGGCGCACGGCCTCGCGGGCGACCTGCGCTCCGAGTTCTGCATCGGCGTGCGCGGCAAGGTCATCTCGCGCGGTGACAACATCAACAACAAGATCCCGACCGGCGAGATCGAGGTCGAGGCGATGGAGCTCCACGTGTTCTCGAGGTCGGAGACGCCGCCCTTCGAGATCACCGACGACACCGACGCCGGCGAGCAGGTGCGCCTGAAGTATCGCTACCTCGATCTGCGTCGCCCCGCGCTGCAGAACAACTTCGTGCTGCGCTCGAAGCTCTATCGCGCGACGCGCGAGCACTTCTACGACTCGGGGTTCCTCGAGCTCGAGACGCCGTTCATGGTGAAGTACACTCCGGGCGGCGCGCGCAACTTCCTCGTGCCGTCGCGCCTCAACCCCGGGCACTTCTACGCGCTCGCGGAGTCGCCGCAGATCTTCAAGCAGCTCTTCATGGTCGCCGGCATGGACCGCTACTTCCAGGTCGTGCGCTGCTTCCGCGATGAGGACCTGCGTCTCGATCGACAGCCCGAGTTCACGCAGATCGACGTGGAGATGTCCTTCGTCACCGAGGAGCAGGTGTACGCGACGATGGAAGGGCTCGTCTGCCGGATCTGGAAGGAGCTGCTCGGTGTCGAGCTGCCGCGACCGTTCGCGCGGATTCCCTACGACGAGGCGATGGGAAAGTACGGCGTCGACAAGCCGGACCTGCGCTTCGACCTCGCGCTCACCGACGTCACCGAGGTGTGCAAGAAACACGATGGCGCTGGCATCTCGCTGTTCAAGAGCGCGCTCGATCAGGGCGGCATCGTCAAGGCGCTGCGGCTGCCGCTGAAGGACGCGGGCAACATGAGCCGCACCGAGGCCGACAAGCTCGAGGAGTTCGTGAAGGGCTTCGGCGCGCGAGGCCTGGCGCGTGCCAAGGTGGGCGACGGCGGCGAGTGGACGCAGAGCCCCCTGTCCAAGACGGTCACGCCCGAGGGTCGCGCGGCCATCAACGCGGCCGTCGGTGCGGAGGCCGGCGACTACGTCTTCTTCCAGTTCGGTCGGCCCAAGCTCGTGAACGCGGTGCTCGGCGGCCTGCGCCTGCACCTCGGGCACAAGCTCGGCCTCGTGAAGCAAGGCCAGTGGAACTTCTCGTGGGTCACCGAGTTCCCGATGTTC
>JAYTLP010000411.1:0-3585 GCA_043729375.1 Myxococcales bacterium | reverse complement strand
GCGTTCGTCGAGCAGGGCCGCGCTCTCGGTCGCGCCGACCAGGGCGTGACGATCACCTACGAGGGCGCGGCCGCCCCGGTGGCCCGCGCCTACGACGAGTCGCGCGTCCCGCTGCCCCGTCTGCCCGCGCTGGCCGCGTCGGACCGTCCCTACTTCGGCGAGAGCATCGCGCCGGTGCTCGAACGTCTGCGCGGAATCGCGGTTCGTGCGTCCGATCCCCTGGCTTCGCGAGCGCTCGGTGCTATCCCCTGAGGGACAGCTCGACGCGACGAGAAGAAACCATCCCCGAGGCGCGTATATTCAGGTGGCGTTCGAGCGTATCGTCAGGGCTGTTACGAAGGGCTGTTACGAAGGGCTGTTACGAAGGGCTGGAGGCTGGAGCATGCTGCGCGTCATCGTCGGGCTCATCAAAGGGGCAGTGGTCGGTGGGGGTGTGGCGTACGGTCTCCTGCGTCTAGGCCTCGGCGCACCTTCCAGCGTCATCTCGTATCTGTCCTGCGCAGTGGTCGGCGCAGTAGTCGGTGTGGTGGCGGGTCGCGCACCGTGGAAGGACGAAACCATCTGGACGCCTGTCCTCAAGATGGTGGTCGGTGCCGGCGTCGGCGCGGGCCTTGCGGCGCTCGGGCTGCACTTCTTGCCCGAAAGGACCTTTACGGTGAGCTCGCTGGGCGCGGTGTCGCTCGCGTCGGCACCCGTGCTCAGCCTCGGCGTGGGCCTGCTCTACGGGCTGTTCGTCGAGCTGGACGACGGCGGCGAAAAGAGCGATCCCGCCGCCAAGAAGCCGAAGGCGCGCGCCGCCTGATTCGCTTCGTCGTCGCGCTGCTGCTCGCGTGCAGCAGCACTGCACACGCCAAGGGGCACTGTGAAGTCAGCCCCCCCGACGCTGACTGGTTCTACCTCGGCGCACCCCGCGCACCGTACCAGCGCCAGGCGCAGCTCGCGCTGGACGCGATCACGCGTGGCTTCGACCCCGACCTCTTCTCTCAGCTGCCGCGCTGCCTGCGCATCACCATCCTCGACAAGGCCGCGCTCGACGCCCGGTCCGAGCGCCTCGACAAGCGCGACCGCAGCCATCAGGGCGTCGTCGGTTTCCACACCGCCAAGCTCGGCGCGGACAGCACGGTGTTCGTCACGCCCAACCCGCAAATTCCGCTCGAGGTGGTGATGACCCACGAGGCGATGCATGCGCTCTCGCATCGCTTCTCGAACGAGGCGCGGCGCAGCCGGCTCGTCAACCTCGTGGAGGGCTCGACCGACTACATCACGCGCGAGCTTGCCGTGCTCATGATGGGCAAGCGGCGGGAGGCGCTGCACAGCGCGTACGACGGCTACGTGCGCTTCTTCCAGGCGCTCATGACCCGCCTCGGTGACGAGGGGCCGCGCCTCCTGGCCGACTGCTACCTGCGCGATGGCTACGTCACGTTCGAGCGCTCCGTGGACCGCATGCTGGGCGTGCGTCTCGGACGTGCGGCGCAGCGCCTCGAGCACGACGACCTTCGAGGCGCGCTGGACGAGATCGGCGCGTCAGACGCGCGTCGCTAGACCAGCCGGCGACCGCTTCTTCGAGCGTGCGTCGACGCGGTACTCCGTCGGGTACACCGTGCCGCGCAGCCAGTCCCACAGCGGCAGCGTCACGTTCATGTTCCAGCGCTGCATGAGCTTGTGATCGTGGTGCAGCGCGTGGTGTCGCCGCAGCCAGCGGACCGTGGTGCGGCGACCGACGAAGCTGTCGGCGGGCAGGTGATACGCGAGGTGCAGCCACTCGTAGGCGAGCACGTAGCCCATCGAGGTGGCGAGGAAGAGGAGCGCGACGTTGCGCAGCCCGAACGACAGTGCGACGGCGAGGAGCGGGAGCTGCAGCGAGAGGATCGCCAGCACGCCGAAGGATGGCAGGAGCACGTTGCGCAGCTCGCGCCAGTCGGTGATGGCCATGTCGTCGGACGAGAACAGCTTGTGGTGCACGGGCGTGTGGCGATCGAACAGGATGGGTATCACCCGCGTGCGCTTGTGGAGGACGTCGCGATGCGCGTGCCACTCGATGGCGTTCGACAGCACCAGCGTGAACGGGATCGCGAGCAGCTCGAGCGCGCGAAGGCCCTTCACGTGGTGCAGGCACACGCCGATCGTGGCAAGCCCGACCAGAGCGGGAAACAAAAAGTGCCCGAACGGGCTGTACCAGCTCGGCATCTCGGCCAGGACCTGCTTCCGGAGCGCGTGGCGGGCGGCCGGGCCCCACTCGAGCTCGCCTGCGCTGGTTTCATTACGGTAGCTTGCGTGAATTGGTTCGACCAGCATACCAATCAAGGTACGCCGGGCCAGGTTTCCCGGCAAGCGCCTTTTCGGCTGCGAAGCGGGTCAGCTGCGGGTACGCCTGAGGTCAGCCGGGTAGTCGACGCGTACGAGGCAGAGGCCGTGCGCAGGCGCAGTGATGCCACCGCGAGTCCGGTCGAGGCCGTCGCGGATGGAGGCGATGTGCTCGGGCGCAAATCGACTCTCGCCGGCGTACACGAGCGTGCCGGTGATGATTCGGACCATGTTCTTGAGGAACGCGTCGCCCTCGACCTCGATGGTGACGACGGACCCGTCGCGGCGGACGTCGACGCGGCGGAGCGTGCGTACCGTAGTCTGGCGCTCACAATCCGCTGCGCGAAACGCAGCGAAATCGTGGCGGCCGAGGAGGAGCGAGGCGGCCGCATGCATCGCGATCTCGTCGAGGGGCTTCTTGCAGTGCCAGGCGAACCGGTCGCGCAACGACGAGCGCGCGAGGTCGTTCCAGATTGTGTAGCGGTACAGCTTGCCGTCGGCGGAGAAGCGGGCGTCGAACTGCTCGGGGACCTCGTCGATGCTGCGGACGCAGATGGTGCGCGGCAGGTGCGTGTTGATACCGAGCTGGAAGCCACGTAGCGAGATGTCGCGCTCGGTGTCGAAGTGCGCGACCTGTCCGCTGGCGTGCACACCGGCGTCGGTGCGCCCGGCACCTCGCACGGTGTTGCCCTCGTGGGTGAGCACGTCGACGGCGCGCTCGAGCTCGGCCTGGATGGACGTGCCGTTGTCCTGGCGCTGCCAGCCGTGAAAGTCGGTGCCGTCATACTCGACGACGAGACGGAGGCGTCGCACGGAAAGTTAAAACTCGAAGCCGATGCCCGCGTTGAGGAAGGTGTCGGAGAGGTCGAGCTTGTTCTTGGCGCCGAAGCCGTTGACCTTGGCGTAGGCGAGCTCGCAGAAGAGGTACGCGTGGTTGATACCGAGCTCGCGGTCCATCGTGCGAGCCGCCTTGCGCTCGATGAAGTCGAGCTGCAGCGCGATGCCCGGGTTGAGCACGAAGCCCCAGCTGCCGCCGTAGCCCGAGCTCTGCAGCGGGTGCGGATCGGCGGTGGTGGGTCGCGGGAACTTCGCCGTCGACGTGAGCCCACCACCGTCGTTCACCCACCACGCGTAGTAGGCGAGGCCCGCCTTGAGGTAGGGCACGAGCGGGAAGTGGTAGCGGTTCGCGAGCACGTCGAGGCGATACACGAACAGCGCCGATAGCGGCACGATGTTGAGGCCCGTCTGGTCCCCCGAGCGCGCGCAGTTGGGCACCTGACA
>JAYTLP010000410.1:0-3514 GCA_043729375.1 Myxococcales bacterium | reverse complement strand
ACCACGGCGCTGGCCTTCCTGTGCGTCATCGTCTTCGTGTTCCTCGCCCTGCGCGGTGGACGGGCCACGGCTCACGTCGTGGGCGCGCTCATCATCGGCGTGATGTGGATGGTCGGCATCGCAGCCATGGACAACGTGAAGGTGAACTTCTTCAACTTCGTCGCGCTGCCGACCACCTTCGGCATCGCGGTCGACTACACCATCAACCTCTACACGCGCTTTCACGACGCGAAGGTCGGCGACGACGTCGCAGGCCGCATGTCCCGCCTGCGCACCGCGCTCCGCGAGACCGGCGGCGCCATCTTCCTGTGCTCGATCACCACCATCATCGGCTACGGCACACTCATCATCGCGGACAACCGCGCTCTCGTGTCCTTCGGCAAGCTCGCGATCCTCGGCGAAGTCACCTGCGTCGTCGCCGCGCTTTTCCTTCTGCCGGCGACGCTGCTGCTCGACCGCAAGAGCTGACGGACCGAGCGGTGCGGGGGCGTGTGGTCGAGGCGGCGCCGCAGACGGGCTCCCATGGCTCCACGGCGAGCCCACGTGCCGTCGTGAGGTAGACGCACTTCTCGACATCGGTGTCCCATGTTTTCAGGAAGACGTGGTCCTTCCGCTGCAGGTGCGCGCTCGCCTCCGCGATCAGCGTGGGGCACAGGTGATAGGGCTGCATGACCCGGGTCTTCACGAGGGGGCGTGATCGAGGATCGCGGGCCGTCCGGCTGCACGAGCAACCCGACGATCTCGAATGTCGAGATCTTCACGCCGAGGTGCGGCTGCGCGTCGAAGTGCGCGAGGCCCGAGATTCCGTGATGCGCGAGATCCTCGAGATCCTCGAGCGTCGCGTCGATGCAGGCGACCGCGCAGCTCACGTGACGGAGATGCAGCGTGTGTATGCCATCTCGACCCTCGCTATCTGGTGCCGCTCGACGGTGGCCGCGAACAAGTTGCCATGCGAGATCGCCCGCGACAATTGCCCGACGGGGCTTCGTGCGCGTCAGGGCCGGGCGACGCGGAGGTCGTCGAGCGCAGCGTCGACCGCGATGCGCGCCGAGAGAGCGACGAGCGGGATGCCGGCGCCGGGGTGCACGCTGCCGGAGGCGGCGTACAGGCCGTGGATGCCGTGGACCCGGTTGGCGGGACGGCGGAACGCGGCAAAGGCGGAGTTGGACGACAGGCCATACAGCGCGCCACGGCTGCCCGGGAAGTCGTGCGCGAACTGGGTCGGCGTGATCGCGCGCTCGCCCAGCGGCACCGCGGGGTAGCCACGCTTCCCGAGCCGCGCGAGGATGCGGCGACGCGCGCGCGGGCCCTCGCTGTCCCAGTCGATCCCGGCGCTCGTCGGCGGCGCGTTGGACAGGAGGAAGCAGCGCTCGCTCGCACCGGTGGGCACGCCGTTCACTCGGTCCTGCGCGCAGAGATACACCGTCGGATCCTCGGGTGAGTGGCCCTTGCGCAGCTCGTCGAACTCGAGCTCGTAGTCGCGCGAGAAGAAGACGTTGTGGTGCACGAGCGGAAGGGAAGAGCGCGGCAGGTGCGCGAGGAGCACGAACGCAGACAGAGAGGGCTCCGAACGAGCGTAGCGGCGTGCGCGCGCTCCACCGAGGCGCGCGGGCAGGAGCTCGCCGTAGAGCGTGGCCGCGTCGCAGTTGGCGACCACGACATCGGCGGGGTAGGTGACGCCGTCCGCAGCGACGCCGCGGACCTGGTCGTGCTCGACGACGATGCGGTCCGCGCCGACGCTCGTCTCGATCACGACACCGAGGGCCCGCGCCGTCGACGCGAGCGCCTCCGCGAGCCGGTAGAGGCCGTCGGGGCACGCCCAGACGCCGAGCGCGTTCTCGACGTGGATGATGACCTGCAGCGTGGCCGGCGCGCGGAAGGGATCGGACCCGTTGTACGTGGCGTAGCGACCGAACAGCTGGCGCAGCCGTGGATCCACGAAGTAGTCCGAGAGCTTCTGCCACAGGCTGGTGCCCGCATCGAGCTGCGCCATGCCGCGCAGCACGTCCGGCCGGAGCATGCCGAGCAGCGACGGTTGCGCGCGCAGCAGAAAGTTCTGAAGGACGATGTCGTAGATGACGCGCGCCTTCTTCCGCAGCGCGCGGTAGCCGTCGGCCTCGCGCGCGCCGGCGAACGTCGCGATGGCGTCGGCGCTGCGCTGCTCGTCGACGAACAGGTCGAGCACGCTGCCGTCCGCGAAGAAGTGGCGGCACAGCGGATCGAGCGGTACGAGCGGCAGGTGGGCCTCGAGTGGGCCGCCCAGTAGCTCCTCGAACACCCAGCGGAGCGTCAGCACCGACGGGCCAGCGTCGAACGGGCGGGCACCGTCGGGGCCCGGCACGATGAGCTCACGTAGCTTTCCGCCCACGCGAGGCGCCCGCTCGAGGAGCCGGACCGAGAGGCCCGCGCGCGCGAGCCGGATGGCGGCGGCGAGGCCACCCACGCCACCGCCGACTACGACAGCGCGCCTGGTCAAGGACAGCGGACGGGGCGCGGCATCGGCAGGTCGACCCGGCGGTGGCCGGGGTCGAAGAGCCCCGGCTCGCTCGGGCGCAGCTCGCCGCCGTGCGCGTGCAGCGTCTGCTCGAGCACCGCGCGGACCGTGCCGAGCGCCTGCGTCGGCGTCGCAGGCCTGGCGAGCACGCCGTCGCCACCGCTCGCGAGGAAGTCCACGGTACCGACTCGGTAGTGCGCGGCCAGCTCGACGGCCTTGCCGGTCGAGAGGGTGAGCGTGGATGTCGCGTGCCCACCCGAGCAGACGGTACGCACGTGCAGGCCCGAGTACGAGAGCGTGCCGAAGTGCGTGGCGAGATTGTTCTCGACGAGCCGGTGCAATTCGGCGCCGGTCACGTCGATGGCGACGGCGCGATTGTCGAAGGGGAACGTCTCGTACAGGGCGCCGTAAGTGAGCTCCCCGAATGGCAGCGATGCGCGGATGCCGCCCGCATTCATGATGCCCACGTCGGCTTCGGTCGCCTTGCGCAGCGCGTCCGCGATGTAGTTTCCGAGCGGGCTTTCGCTCGCGTAGGTGGCAGGCAGTCCCTCGGGAAGCGTCACCCCGATGCGGCGTTCGGCAAGCAGACGGGCATGCGCGAGGTCGTTGGCGATGGCGGCGGACACCTTCGCATCCGGCACGACCGGCCCGAAGTAGGTGGCTTGTCGCGCCGTGGCGTCGTCGGGTGGCGCGCAGCTGCCCTTGTCGTCGTACCGCGCGCACACCTCGATGGAGCGCTCGATCTCGAAGTGGCCAGTCGGTGCGGCTCTCTTCCCCTCGCCTGTGACGTGGAGGGTGACGTGCGAGAGGTAGTGCGCGTTCTGCCCGGACTGGACCACCGGAATGCCGTCGATGATCATCGTGTTCGGCTGGTGGGTGTGACCGGCCACGATGGCCGAAACGCGGACCCCGCCTGCGCGCGCCTCGTCGCCGAATGCGTGCGCGAGCACCTCGAGCTCCTCGTTGCGCTTGCACTTGGCGAGGTCGTCCACATCGTGATCGCTGAGGGCGCGGGGGGAG
>JAYTLP010000409.1:0-4466 GCA_043729375.1 Myxococcales bacterium | reverse complement strand
CGGCGATCGCACGAGCCGATCAGAACATCGAGAAGGCGGCGGCCGACGTCCCCGAGACCAAGCGCACGCTCGTCCCGAGCCCGTTCGTGAAGAAGTCGGTGCGTGACTGGGCGCAGGGTGAAGGAGCCCGGCGTGCGGGCCTTCCGCGTCCGCAGCGGCGAGGCTGAAAGCGACCGGAACTCAGTCCATGTAGAGCCAGGCGCTTCAGCGGCGCCCTTGATCTGATCCACCTCGCGGCGGGATCGTGATCCACGGCGCCGCGTGAGCGGCGCGTGCGGAGCGGCGGGATATTGATCCACCTGGGTGCCGGGAAGGCGCCCTGCGTTGCGCGGTGCGCGACGCTTGGCGATGGCCGCCTGCCGCCGCTGCGCCGAGTGCCGCAAGACGTTCACGCCCGCGCGCTCGGCGCGAAGCTCACAGCGGGTCTGCAGCAGGGCATGCCGCAAGCGACGCGATCGCAAGCTTGCGCGCGTTCGCCGTCGTCGCGATGTCGACGACGCGCGCATCGACGATCGCGCTCGGCAGCGCGTGCGGCGGCAGTTCTTGGTAGCGAAATGTCACGCGCCACCCTCGGCGGGCAAGTGCCCGTTATCACCGAGAGAAGTGAGGCAATTCGTGGATCGGGCACTGGCGCGGTCACGCGCCAGCCTCGTGCGCGATCTGCGCGGGATTCTCGTGCGATTCGCGCCGATTCGTGGTGAGGGTGAGACGCTGACGAGCGCGCTGTCACGCGCCGCCCTCGCTGCGCAAGACCCCGACACCGTGGGGGAATTCTCCGCAAACCTGGCAGAGCCGTCACACGTGAGCCTCGGAGATTGAGCGGCGCCGTGATGGCGTGCGGTCCGTGCAAGACGGTCAGGCCGAGACGCGTCACGTCGAGATCGCGCCGCTCGGCGAGCGGCTCGCGCCGCTGCGTCTATGCGACGCCGCGGCGCTCGCGGCGGTGCGCGGTTCGTTCGAGCGGCACGGGCAGCTCAGCGCGCTGACGCTCTTCGTCGAGGGAGACAGGCTCGAGATCCTCGACGGCTTCAAGCGCGTGCGCGCGGCGCGCGCGCTCGGGTGGTCGACGCTGCTCGCTCGCGTCGACGACGTGGGCGTCGTCGACGCGAAGCTGCGCCTCTGCGAGCTGCACGACGGACGTCGGCTCACCGAGCTCGAGGAGGCGTGGCTCGTTCGCTCGCTCTACCGCGAGGACGGCCTCGGGCAGCCCGAGATTGCCCGACGCATGAGTCGCCACAAGAGCTGGGTCTGCCGCCGCCTGCTGCTCGTCGAGTCGCTCGAGCCGGTGGTGCAGGCCCACGTCAGGCTCGGACTGCTCGCGCCGCGGGCGGCGGTCGCCCTGGGACGGTTGCCACGTGGCAACCAGCAGGACGCGAGCGCCGTCGTCGTGCGGCGTGGGTTGACCGTTCGACAGACCGAGCTGCTCGTCGCCGAGGTGCTCGATCATCAGGACCGCGGCGCGCGCGCCGAGCTGCTCGCGCGGCGCCTGGACGGACCGGCGCCGCCGGGACCGAAGCCCGGACCGCGTCCTACGCGCGCCGTGCGCCTCGAGGCGGACTGGATGAGCGCCGACGTCTCCAAGGTCCGCGAGCTCACCGCGCGCCTCGAGGCCCGTCTTCTCGCGACGCCGCTCGAGACACTTCCCTCGGGCGCGGCCGAGATCCTGCGCGAAGCGCTGGCGGCGCTCTTGCCGATACTGCGCGCGCTCGACGGCGCCATCCGCGCCGCCACGGGACGTGAGGACGCCGCATGACGTTCCCCTTTCGCAGCCGCGAGCAGCTCGTGCATCAGATCATCACGCTCGCGCGCGACGGGGTTTCGAGGCGCGCGATCACGCGCGCGGTCGGCGTCAGCCGCAATACGGTCAAGGCGGTGCTCGCAAAGCATGAGCACTCACGCGAGGCCGAGCACACGGCGCTCGCTCCGCGCCCCCTGCGCGCACCGCGCCCCTCGAAGCTCGATGCCTTCAAGCCGCGCGTCGCCGAGCTGATGGCGCGCTTCGCGGACATCACCGCGCAGCGCGTGTTCGAGATCCTGCGCGCGGAGGGCTTCGGCGGCGGCTACACCGCCGTCAAGAAGCACGTGCGCACTGCGCGGCCGGCGCCGCCGCCCACGCCGAGCCTGACGACGCCCGTGTACGGCCCGGGAGAGATGGCCGAGAGCGACTGGTCTCCGTACGTGATGCGCTTCGACAACGGGACGCGCCTCAGGGTGGAGGCGCTCTCGTACGTCCTCGTTTCGAGCACGCGGAAGTTCTTCGCCCTCTACGAGAGCAATGGTCTGCACGCGCTGATGGACGGCCATGCCCGCGCCTTCGAGCGCTTCAAGGGCTGCGCCGCGCGCTGCAAGTACGACAGCCAGAAGCCCGTCGTGCTGCGCTGGGAGGGCAATCAGCCCATCTACAATCCGCGCTTCCTCGCGTTCTCGAGTCACTACGAGTTTCGGCCGCTCGCCGTTCGTCGCGGGCATCCCGACGACAAACCCCGCACCGAGAGATCCTTCTGGGAGGTCGAGCGCTCGTTCCTCAACGGCCGCTCGTTCCACGATCTCGACGACATGCGCGCCCAGCTCGCGCAGTGGACCGACGAGATCGTCGATCATCGGCGTCGCCACAAGACCACCGCGCTCGAGCGCTTCGCGACCGAGCGCGAAAAGCTGGTCTCGCTGCCACGACATCCGTACGACACCGCGCGCGTCGTCTACCGCGTCTGCGGCATCGATGGCTTCGTCGACTGGGAGGGAAATCGGTACGCCGTTCCCTACGACCACGTCACCGATATCCTCCCGGTGCGCGTGACCCAGCGCGAGCTGTTCGTCTACGCCGCCGACCTGAAGTGCGTCGCGCGCCACGAGCTCGCTCTGCGCGGCCAGGGGTTGAAGCTCGACCCCGCTCAGCTCCATCCGCTGCCGCAGCGAAAGAGCCCGATCGATCTCGACCAGGTCCAGCTGGCCTTCGAGGGAATGGGCGAGCGCGCCGCCGCATTCTTTCGCCTGATGAGCCTCGGCGCACCCCGCGTCTGGGGCGCTCAGGCCCGACAGATCCTGCTCTTGCGCGAGCGCTTCCGCACCGACGATGTCGACGCGGCCCTCGGACACGCAGCAGCCTTCGGCGCCCTCGATCATCGCGCCGTCGAGCGCATCCTCGCGGCTCGCGCGATGCCCCGCACCCTCGACGAGTACGTCGCCGAGGAGACCACGCGCCGCATCGAGGAGACGCTCGGTCACGCCCGCACCATGCCGCGCGACCTCACCGAGTACGACCGCCTGCCGTTCTCCTCCTCGCCCTCTGCGCCCCCACCCCCACACGTCGAGGAGATACTCCCATGCCCAAGCGAGACACCAAGAGCCCGAGCCCTGGCGCCGGTCGCGACGACCGGCGCGCCGGTGATGAAAGCCTCATCACCGAGCGGCTCCGACGACACCTCGAGTTCCTCGGGCTGACCCTCACCCTCGCCCAGCTCGACGAGCGGCTCGCCTGGGCCACCCGCGAGCGCCCCGGTGCCACGGCGCTGCTCGAGCACGTGCTCGGCGTCGAGGCCGCCGACAAGCTCGAGAAGCGCATCGCGCGCCGCATCGACTCCAGCGGCCTCGTCGAGCGAAAGGCGCTCGAGGCGTTCGAGTGGGACTTCCAGCCGAAGCTCGACAAGGCCCTCGTCGTCGAGCTCGCACGCCTCGACTTCGTCCGCCGGCGCGAGGACCTCGTGATCACAGGCAAGACGGGCACCGGCAAGAGTCACTTCCTCAAGGCCTTCGGCCTGCGCGCCTGTGAGCAAGGGATAAGCATGCGCTATGCACGTTGTGTCGACCTGCTCGACGACCTGCACGCGGGCCTCGCCGACGGCTCCTACGCGCGACGACTCAAGGCATGGGCGCGCCCGGCGCTGCTCATCATCGACGACGTTGGCCTCGGCCAGGTCAAGAAGCGCGACGACGAGCCGACCGCCGCGCACACCCTCTACAACCTCATCGACCGTCGCTACGGCCGCGTCTCCACCGCCGTCTCGTCCAACATCGGGCTCAGCGACTGGGGACGCTTCCTCGGCGACGCCACGCTCACCGCCGCCATCCTCGACCGGCTCGCCATGCACGCCATCCGCATCGACATCGACGGCCCCAGCTACAGGCAGCATGTCGCCAAGGAGCGCGCCGGACGCACGGGGCCGAGCCGAGCCCCCGCGCCGTGACGCGCCGCGCTCGCGCTCGCGCGCGCGCGCCGGACCCGCCCACGGTGCCCGAGCTCGTGCTCGCACCCGAGCTCGCCGCCATCATCCTTCTCGAGCACGCCCTCGATGTCGCCGTCTCGGCGCTCGTCGCGGAGCACCCGACGCTCGTCGACGATGTCGCCCGACAGCGCGATGGCGATCCGGCCGTCGCCCTTGCGCACGCCATCTGCCGACGCTCTGGCGCGCTCGAGGACATGCTCCGCCGCTACAGACGCGTCGTGCGCGATGCCGCGCGATCGACCG
>JAYTLP010000408.1:0-11280 GCA_043729375.1 Myxococcales bacterium | reverse complement strand
GATGAGCTCGGAGGTCGACGGACGCTTGCGCAGCCCGGCCTCGTCCCGCAGCGCGTAGAACGCGGCGAGCGCGGACTCGAGCAACGTCCTGTCGAGATCCTTGTGGTGGACCTTCACGATGCGCGTCATCAGCTCGCGGTCCGGAAACTCGATGAAGTGGAACACGCAGCGACGAAGAAACGCGTCGGGCAGCTCCTTCTCCGCATTGGACGTGATGATGACGACGGGCCGCTCCGTCGCCGCAACCTCGTCCTGCGTCTCCGTGACGGTGAAGCGCATGCGATCGAGCTCGTGCAGCAGATCGTTGGGAAACTCGACGTCGGCCTTGTCCACCTCGTCGATGAGAAGCACGACGCGCTTCTTCGCCGAGAACGCCTTGCCGAGCGGCCCCAGGCGGATGTAGCGACGGATGTCCTTCACGTCACCGTCGCCGAAGCGCGAGTCATAGAGGCGCTGCACGGTGTCGTAGACGTAGAGCCCGTCCTGCGCGCGCGTCGTGGACTTGACGGGCCAGTGGATGAGCTCCGTGCCGAGGCCCGCCGCGACGGCCTCCGCGAGCACGGTCTTGCCGGTGCCGGGCTCGCCGCGGATGAGCAGCGGGCGCTCGAGGGCGAGGGCGCAGTTGACGGCGGACTCGAGCCCGGAGGATGTGAGGTACTTGTCGGTGCCGCGGAAGCGCTCGAAGTCGGAGGGTGTCGTCACGAGGCGAAAACAGTAGCACGCGTGGTAGTTTCTGCAGATGCGCCTTCCCCGTTTCCTCGTCGCCGCGGGTCTCCTGTGGTGTCCGCTTTCCGTGCTGGCGGACCCGGTCGACATCGCGCTGTCGAACGACGTCCCCGCGGGCAAGAAGCCCACGCTCACGCTCACCGCGAAGGAGAACATCGCCACCGCGACGCTCGACATCGAGCGGCTCGAGGATCACCGCACGTTCCACTACGTCGCGGGCCCGCTGCGCGCAGGCACGAAGAGGGAGCTCGCGGTTGGCGACGGCAAGAGCGGGCACGCCCACTGGAAGGGCAAGCTGGTGATGAAGGGCGCGTGGGGCGAGAGCTCGAACGAGGTGACGTTCGAGAGCACCGTCGGGGGCGGGGGCGCCGCACCGAAGGTCACCTACGATCGCGCGCACCTCGATCTGGAACGGGGCGTGCTGCAGTTCCAGGTCTCGCGGCCGATCACGATGGCGAAGCTCACGGTCCTCACCGAGGACGGCAAGCGCACGGAGCAGACCGCGGACGTGTCGGGTAGTGCGCCCGGTCGCTGGCTCTCCATCTCGTGGAAGCCGACGGCGGTCGCCGTGCTGCGCCTCGAGCTCGAGGTCGGTACCGACGGGGGTGACGTGACGAAGGTCCGCCTCGTGCCGTGGTCGGTGGCCATCTCGCACGAGGAGGTGATCTTCGCCTCGGGACAGTCCACGATCGACGCGAAGGAGACCCCCAAGCTCGAGACGAGCTACGACAAGATCATCGCGGCCGTCGCGAAGGTGCGCGCGCTCGAGCCGTCGCTCGACGTCTGCGTCTATGTGGCCGGCCACACCGACACCGTCGGCAACATCGACGACAACCGGAAGCTCAGCCAGGCGCGGGCCCGCGCGATCGCGGCGTGGTTCTCGGAGCGTGGGCTCCCGCTGCCGCTCCTTTTTGCCGGGTTCGGTGAAGACCAGCCGAAGGTGAAGACCGCCGACAACGTCGACGAGGCGCGCAACCGTCGCGTCGACTACGTCGTCGGCGTCGAGGAGCCGGCGTCCGGCCGCGGCAGGTTCAACGTGCTCAAGTGAAGCTCCACTGAGCTGCGCCGGCGTTCGACGCCCAGCGCATGCTCGGCACGTGGCACACGAATCGATGCGACCTTGCAACGGTAGCCATGCATGCGCCGTTTCTTCATCGTCTGCTCGATGCTCAGCTCGCCTCGCGTCCGGCAAGAGCCAAGCGCCGCCGAAGCTGGCCACGGCGGATGGCGTCTCGCGATCTCCCGAGAATGACGAGAAGACGAAGCGCTGGCTGAAGAGCATGCGCAAGCGCCGGGTCGGTCACGGGATGTGGCTCTCTCCCGAAAAACGACCCGGCCCACGATGGTTGCCACTGCTGCCGACTGTGGTCAGTCGGGTCCCACCTGATGTGACAGGTCGGTGCCCGGCACCGCGTTCCTCGGCGTCTTGATGCCGAGGAGCCCTGCGGCCGTCCGGACGAAGCTCGAGAACATGAGGGGCGCGTCCTCGACCACGCCGGCCCGGACGAGGCCGGGAGCGCGGACGATGAACGGCACCGCGCGGTTGAAGGTGAAAGGCGTGCCGTGGCTGCCACCCTTGCCGTGCGACATCCCGGAATCGAAGAAGCTGCCGGGATCGAGCACAACGTACAGGTCCCCCGAGCGACTGCGCACCGTGGCGCCGGGAGCAGACGTGGAGCGGCATACGAGCGCGGCGACCGACTCGTCGCTCACGGGCGGGCACCGCTGCGGCAACTTCGTGGTGTCGAAGATCTCCATCACGCCGGGCGTCGCGCGCAGCGCGGCGGTGACGGCGGCCACCACCTGGGGCCGGAGCGGCGGCGCCTGCGCAGCCTCGCTGAAGTAGACGTAAGGATCGGCGACTCCGACGACGAGGTGCTTCTTGCCGAGAGCGCGCGCGACGGCCCTGTCGAGCGTTGCACTCAGCGACGGCTGGCTTACCCGGTGGCCCGGCTCGCAGGGACGGCTCCAGCGATCGGGCCCGGCATCCTTTGCACACCACGGACGCGCGCCGAGCGCGGTCTCCGGGAGGGGCGTCGAACCGTGGTCGGCGCTGAGCTCCAGCGCCCAGCCGTCCTTGCCGTAGCGCTGGTCGAGATTTGTGAGGAACTGGCCGAGCGCCAGGTCGAGCGCGTAGAGCTCCTCGTACGCCTCGAGCGAGTCCGAGCCGTACATGTGCGAGACGTAGTCGTTCGACGAGAGCGAGAGCGCGAGGAGCGTCGGCTCGTCCTTGCCGCGCGCCCGGTCGTCGAGCGCAGCGAGCGCCATGTCGAAGAGGAACCGATCTGCGAACGGCGAGGCGCGGAACGACGCCGCGCTCGCGACGCGGTGCGGGAAGACCGACTTGTCCTCGTCGAAGGCCCCTTCTCCGGGGCGATCATCGACGACCCATGCGGGCAGCGTGCCCGGCGGAATCGCGGCCACCCACATCGGCCCACGCAGCGAGCGCGACGTCTCGAAGGTCGTCGTCGCCCAGCGCGGCATCGCCTGCATGAACGCCGAGGAGGTGACGACGTCGTCGGAGACCACGTCGTACCAGATGGCGACGCGCGGCTGGTGACCGCCGGCGAACACGACGCCGCGATCCTTCAGCGAGAGCGCGATCACTTGCGACAGCGGCTTCTCGGTGCGAAGGCGATCGGCGAGGGTCTCCGCGCTGAGATCGACGAGCGACACCGAGGGCTTCGTGCTCGTGCCCTTCGACGAGATCTGGCGCGTGGTGTCGTCGAACAGTGCCGGCACGCGGAGTGGCGCCGCGCCCACCGCGGTCGTGACGAACCGTTCGTTGCACACGATGCCGTTGTCGCGCGGCGCTGCGCCCGTGTAGAGGGACGCGTGGCCCGGCGCCGTCTCGGTCGCTGCGTGCGCGTAGCGCATCTCCCGCACGTAGGTGCCCTCCCTGAGGAGCCGCGCGAAGCCGCCCGTCGGCGACAGGAGCTGCAAGCGATCACTCAGCACCCACGCGCCGAGCTGGTCCACCACCATCGTGACCACGAGCTTCGGCGCCTTGCCGGCGTGGACATTGCCGCCGCTCGCGACCGCGCACAGAAACAGGAACAAGATCGAAGCACGCCACATCCCGACCAGCGTAGCGCATGGGCTGCGTCGACACGACTCGAAGCGGCTCCCGACGCGCCGTGCTGCGCGCGCCGATGGATCAAGCGATCAAGGGGTGGCGTGCATCTCACAGCGAGTGGGTATGTTGCGCGTGCTCCGGTGTGAGCGCTGGGACGATCCGGCCTGGCTCATTCCGACGTGGAACGACCTGCTCGCGCAGAGCACGGCCGACACCGTCTTCCTGACGCACGAGTGGTTGGCGGCGTGGTGGGAGGCTTATGGTGCCGGTCGCGAGCTGTTGCTCTTGCTCGTGCTCGATGGCGAGACCCTCGTCGGCATTGTTCCGCTCTATCGCGCGCCACTGCGGGCGCTCGGCGTCCCGCTGCGCGTGCTACGGCTGGTCGGCGAGGGCAGCTTCGACTCCGATCATCTCGACCTCATCGCGCGGGCGGATCGCACGGGCGACGTCGTGCGTGCTTCCGTCGACTGGTTGGAGCAGCACCGCGCGGAGTGGGACCTGCTCGAGCTCGGGCCGGTGGACGCGAGCTCGCCGACGTTGCGCTCGCTACGAGCCGAGCTCGTCTCCCGCGGCTGGGCGCAGACGACGCGGGAGGAGCAGCACGGAGTCATCGAGCTGCCTGCGACGTGGGAAGCGTACCTCGCGTCGCTCTCGACGAAGATGCGCGGCAACGTGCGCCGCGCGACGCGCGAGCTCACGAAGAACCACACCGTGCACTACCGCCGCTGCTCGAGCGAGGAGGAGCTGCCGGTGTTCCTCGATTGCCTGTACCAGATGCACGCGGAGCGCTGGAAGCAGCGCGGCGAGTCCGGCAGCTTCGCCGATCCACGTCGCCGCGCGCTCTACGCCCGCATCGGGCGCGACTTCCTCGAGCGCGGCTGGCTGCGCTTCTGGCTCCTCGAGGTGGACGGCGAGCCCGTCGCTGCCGAGTTCGGCTTCCGCTACGGCGCCACGCACTCGTTCCTGCAGAGCGGGTTCTCGACGGCCCACGCGCACCAAAGCGTGGGCGTGGTGCTCAAGAGCCACATCCTGCAGGTGCTGATCCGCAGAGGTGGCATGCGCTACGACTTCCTCGGCGGAAACGACGCCTACAAGCACCGCTGGGGACCCGTCCTCGTGCCGCACCTGCAAATGGTCTGCGCGCGTCCTCGCAGCGCGGGTGCCGTCTTCCTCGGCACCCGCCGCGCGCTCGATGCCGCAAAGGCGTGGCTGCGCGAGGCGGTCCCGCCGACTGTCGCGGAACCGCTGCGACGCGGCTACCGCAAGCTCCGTCCGCGTCGCGACGATCCGACCCACTGACAACGCTCAGCCCGCCGCGATCCAGGCGAGCCACGTCTCGGGCTCGTAGCCGAGCGTGGCCTGGCTGCCGTTGCGCACGATCGGCGTCCTGAGAAGCAGCGGCTCCTCGAGGAGGATCGGCTCGAGGAGCTTGCCCGAGTACGAGGACACGTGCAGGCCGCGCTCGCGGTACCTCGGGCTCGTCTTGTCGACAAGCGCATCGAGGCCGCCCACCTTCTGGGCCACCGAGCGTAGCTCGCCCGGCGACATCGGCTTCTGCTTCAGGTCGATGGAGTGAACCTTGATGCCACGCTCCTTCCAGAAGCGTTCGGCCTTGCGTGTGTCGGCGCACTTCTTGGTTCCGAAGATTTGAATGGGTCCCACGAACGGATCATAGCGCGACCTCCTATAGTCCCGGCGTGCGCTTCCTTCCCGTCGTGTTGCTCCTCGCCGCCTGCGAATCCTCCGCGCCGCCCATCGTGCTCACGGGGCAGGCGTGCAAGATCACGCTGACGCCGTGCCCGCTGCGCCTGCAGATCGACGACGTCTCGGGCAAGACCATTCTCGCCAGCACGCCGGGAAAGCTCGTCTCGTCGACGCTCGATCACCCGAGCTACCTGCCGCAAGTCACACCGGGCTGGGACGGCTACTCGGCCAACGAGCAGCCGTGGTCTTACGCGCGGACGTCGCTCGTCCTCGCCAGCGATGGTCGGCACGCCACGATCTCGCTCACCGACGGCCATCGCGACTTCCTGCTCGAGGTGGCCACCACGGACACCGGCGCCACGATCTCCACGACGCAGACCTCCGGGGACGCCAACGAGGTGTCGCTCGGCTTCGCGATGCCGACGGACGAGCACTTCTTCGGGCTGGGCGAGCGCTATGCATCCGTGGACCACCGCGGCCTCGCGCTCTACGCGTGGGCGGAAGAGGGCGGCGTCGGTGGAGGGGAGAGCAAGACCGCCGCCGACGGTTACCCGATGCCCAACGGCCCGTCGATGACGTACTTCCCCGTGCCGTACCACTGGTCCACGTCGGGCTACGCGATGCACGCCAACACCACGCGTCGCACCGTGATGCACATGGGCGACGAGCAGCCCGACGGCTGGCGCGTGTCCGTGAACGGCACCTCGCTGCCGCTCGTCGTGTACGCCACCGACGATCCGCTCGCCGCGCTCGATCACTTCACGAAGGCCACCGGCCGCCCCGTCGTTCCGTCGGACTGGATGTGGGGCGTCTGGCGCCGCATCGATCGCGGCGCCAAGGTCGACGGCACCGACGAGTACAGGCTGATGCGCGATCGCAAGATCCCCATCACCACCATCGAGGACGCGCTGCACTTTCTTCCCCACCTCTCGTTCCTCGGCGAGACGGAGGCCGTTGCGGCGTGGACGAAGACCGTGCACGCGGCCGGCTACAAGGTGCTCGCGTACAACAACCCGTACGTCTCGCAGAGCGAGGACAGCGCGAAGGCCGACGCTACGTTCGGCAACGCACATCACTTCTTCGAGGAGGCGCCGGACGGCACGCCCGCGTCGGTGTTCTTCATCTCGGGCAAGCTGCAGACCGTCTCCACGATCGACCTCACCAGTCCCGACGCCGTGTACTGGTTCCAGACTTTGCTGCAGCGCACCCTCGACTTCGGCTACGACGGCTGGATGCACGACTTCGGCGAGTACGTGAAGCGCGACTCGCACTTCCACGACGGCCGTCGCGGCGACGAGGTGCACAATGACTTCCCACGCCTGTCCGCGAAGGCGGCGTGGGACTTCCTCGGCGAGAAGCGGCCCGGCGACTTCACGTTCCACGTGCGCTCCGGCTACACGGGGACGCAGGCGGTCGCGCCGATGGTGTGGGGCGGCGACGCCGAGGCCACGTTCGACGACACGCAGGGGCTGCCCTCGGTGCTCCGCGGCGGGGTCAACCTCGCTATGAGTGGTGTGCCGTACTGGGGTAGTGACGTCTCGGGCTTCAAGTGCCTCACCGGCGACCCGAACGACAAGGAGGTCTTCTTCCGCTGGGTCGAGTTCGGGGCGGTCTCCCCGGTGATGCGCGAGGAGAACGCCTGCTCGAACCCGATCGCGACGAAGACGAAGTGGTCGCTGTGGAACGACGAGGATACCCAGACGATGTATCGCGCGATGGCGAGCCTGCACACGCGCCTCGCGCCGTACCTGCGCAGTCTCGCGCTCGTCGCGCACGACAAGGGCACCCCGATCATGATCCACCCCGTGATGCTTTTCCCGCACGAGACGGCCGCGTGGTCGGTGCAGGACAGCTACTTCTTCGGCCCGTCGCTGTACGCGGCGCCGGTCGTGCGTCGCGGGGTCACTGCGCGCACCGTGTGGCTTCCGCCGGGTCGCTACCTCGAGTGGACGGAGGGCAGCGTGCACGAGGGCCCAGGCAACGTCACCGTCCCCGCGCCGCTCGACCGCCTGCCGCTCTTCCTCGTCGCAGACCGCCTCGTGCCGCTGCTGGACGCGGCCGTGCAAACGCTCGTGCCGTCGAGCGACGCCACGGTGACCGAGCAGAGCGTCGCGGATCGCCTCGACGTCGTCGCGGCCATCTCCGCGACGGGTACCGCAACGTTCACGCTCGCCGACGGCACCGTGCTGACTGCCGCGAGTGGAACTGCAGCAGCACCCAACACCACTGCGACATCGTCGGCCGACGCGCTTGCCGCCTGCGACGCGTGCTCGTTCGCGGACACCTTCGGTCAGGTTGCTCGAGTGCGCGCCACGAGCGCGCTCGCCGCGGAGAGCGTGCTCGTCGTCGAAGGTCTGACGCTCACCGCCAAGGGTCCGACGGCGCGCCGCGTGCGCTGGGACGTTCGCCGCTTGCCGTGAGCGCGACTTCGCTCGCGGCCGCGCGTGCTACGGCCCGAGCTCTATGCGCGTGTCCTCGTTCGCGGTGAATGTCACGGTCCTGGGAGGCCGGCCGGTGGCGAACACGGTCACGCGGTGGGTCTCGGTGGACCTCGTGAGGCGGAGAACCCGGCCTTCGATGGGGGCACCGTCGAGGACGAGCTTCGAGCCTGCCGGTGCGTCGAGCAGCTCCACCTCGACGTCGGTCTGGTGCGACTGCAGGTAGTGATACCCGGCAAGGGCGAGCGCGCAGCAGACGAGCACGCCGACAATCCACGACCAGGGCATCCGGCGTGGCGGAGGCGCCGCGCGCTTCATCGCTTCGACGGGTCGTGGCATTTGCGGCTCGAGATCGAGCGGCGCGTCCTCGAGCTCCATCGAGCTGAGCTGCACCGACGAGGTCGGACCGGTGGGCAGCGGCGGTAGCGACGGTCGCCCCTCGAGATCGACGACCTCGAGCCGCTTCGGCATCTTGAACGTATCCTTCGGATCGTCGGCCATCGATGTCTTTTGTACCGCGCCCGCGGGATCGCCGCATCCAACCCGCATGGCATACCCCATCGAGCCGCCGGTCGAGCCCATGCTGGCGAAGCTCGCCGACACGGTCCCCATCGGGGGTGGCTACCTCTTCGAGCCGAAGTGGGACGGCTTCCGCGCGCTCGTGTTCCGCGGGGGCGAAGGGGAGGTCTACATCCAGAGCCGTGACGAGAAGCCGCTCGACCGCTACTTCCCCGAGCTGCACGCGCTCTTCTCAGAGCGCTTGCCGGACGGCTGCATTCTCGACGGCGAGATCGTGATGCCGACCGACCGCGGGCTCGACTTCGACAAGCTGCAGATGCGGCTGCACCCCGCCGCGTCGCGGGTCAAGAAGCTGGCGGTGGAGTCGCCGGCGAGCTTCGTCGCGTTCGACCTGCTCGCGCTCGAGGGCAAGAGCCTCGTCGCGCAGCCGCAGGCAGAGCGTCGCGCGCACCTCGAGGTGGTGCTCGGCGAAGTGCAGCCGCCGCTTCACCTCACGCCGCTGACCGACGACCCAGAGGTCGCGCAGACCTGGCTCGAGCGCTACGAGGGTGCCGGACTCGACGGTGTCATCGCCAAGCTGAAGGGCGCGACGTACCAGCCGGGCAAGCGCGCGATGCTGAAGATCAAGCACGCGCGCACGGCAGAGTGCGTCGTCGCTGGACTCCGCCTGCACAAGTCCGGCAGCGACGCGCTGGGCTCCCTGCTGCTCGGCCTCTACGACGACGAGGGCACGCTGCACCATGTCGGCGTCACGTCGAGCTTCACGATGGCGCGGCGCAAGGCGCTCCTCGTCGAGCTCGCGCCGCTGCGCGAGGGCGCGCTGGCCACGCACCCGTGGAAGGGGTGGGCCAAGGAGAGCGAGTCGCAGCGGATGCCGGGCGGGAAGAGTCGCTGGAGCGGCGGCAAGGATCTCTCCTGGATCCCGCTGCGCATCGAGCGCGTGGCCGAGGTGAAGTACGACCACCTGCAGGGCGATCGCTTCCGCCACGCGACCACGTTTTTGCGCTGGCGCGACGACAAGCAGCCGAAGGACTGTCGCTACGACCAGCTCGAGGTTGTCACTCCGTACGAGCTGGCGAAGATCTTCGGGGCTTCGTAGCGGGCTTGCCCGCACTCACGTCTTCGGCGGGATCGAGCGCCTCTTGCGCTGGACGCTGCGGCTCGGGCACGTGCTCGAGGTTCACTCGTACGCGGTAGTACATCGACGAGCGGCCGCGCATCGAGTCCACCAGCACGTCCGCTTCCTGCAGGAGAGCCGCGACGTCGGCGTGCCGGGCCTTCCAGCGCTCCAGCCCGGCGAGCACGTCGTCCTTCTTCCAGGCGTGGCCGATCTCGACGAGCGGCTTGGTCGGCACCCTGCGACCCGGGCTCTTCGTGACCGTGCGAGCCTTCGAAGGCTGCACGCGCGAGGGCTCGCCCTCCTGCTTCTTGTAGTGCGGCGGCCACGGTGCGTCGCCGAGGCCGTCTGCCTCCTGGCGCTGCGACAGCTCTAGCGCGCGGTCGAGCGTCCCCGCGGCCTCGTCGATGCCAGCGTGGCGATCGCCGAGCTGCGCGAAGCGGGCCGGCATCGTCCGCAGCGTGAAGTCGGCCGGGTCGCACTCGGTCACCTCGCTCCACAGGAGCGGCGCGGACACGCGCGCGTCGGGCTTGCCGCGCACCGAGTAGGCAGCAGCGACGGTGCGATCCTTGGCGTTCTGGTTGTAGTCGAGGAACACGCCGTGGCGCTCCTCCTTCCACCACTTGCTCGTGGCCAGCGTCGGCGCGCGGCGCTCCACCTCGCGCGCGATGGCGAGCGCACAGCGACGCACCTGGTCGAAGCCCCAGCGCGGCTCGATGCGCACGTTCACGTGGATGCCGCGCGAGCCAGACGTCTTCGGCCAGCCGACGAGCCCGAGATCGTCGAGCACGGCACGCACGATGCCCGCGACCTCCACGATCTGCTTCCACTCGACGCCGGGCACCGGATCGAGATCGATGCGCAGCTCGTCGGGATGATCGAGCTCGGTCGCACGTACCGGGTGCGGGTGCAGCTCGAGGCAGGCGAGGTTGGCCATCCACGCGAGCGCAGCGGCGGAGCGTGGTACGACCTCGTCGGCGGTGCGGCCCGACGGAAACGAGAGCGTGACCACGTCGAGCCAGGCTGGGTGATTCTCGGGGGCGCGCTTCTGGTAGAAGGGCTCGCCGCCGATGCCGTCGACGTAGCGCACGAGCACGCAGGGCCGGCCCCCCGAGCCCCGCAGCGCCCCTTCGGCCACGGCGAGGTAGTACTGCACGAGGTCGAGCTTGGTGATGCCCGCCTCGGGGAACAGCACCTTCTGCGGGTTCGAGATGCTGACCTCGCGTCCGTCGACAACGAGCACCTCGGGTTCCGCCTTCGTCGCCACCCTGCTGAGATGCAACGCGGCTGGCGGTCGTCGCCGGCACAGGCACTTGCGTCGAGAAGCTTGCAGGGAAGAGCGCCGACCGCATCTCGTCAAAAGACAAAGGCCGGCCCCTCGAGAGAGGGAGCCGGCCTTCGGGGAAGAAAGAGCGGAGCGAAGTTACCGCGCAGCCGCCTCCTTCTCCTTCTTGTCCTTGTACTCCTTCATGAGGAGCTCCTGCTCCGTCTTGGGGACCGGGGCGTACTTGAGGAACTCCATCGTGAACTCGCCTTTGCCCTGGGTGCCCGAGCGCAGGTCGGTCGAGTAGCCGAACATCTCGTTGAGCGGGACCTCGGCGGTGGCGATGACGTAGCCCTCGGTGTTCTCGGAGCCGATGATCATGCCGCGACGCTGGTTGATCTGACCCATGACGGAGCCCTGGAACTCCTCGGGCGCC
>JAYTLP010000407.1:0-4315 GCA_043729375.1 Myxococcales bacterium | reverse complement strand
GGTGAACTCTGCGAAAGCGCCGAGGGCTGTGACCGTGCGAGCCGCGCATCGAGCCAGCGCTGCCACTCGGCGGGCACAACCTCGTCGGCTCGGGGCTGTACACGCTCGAGCTCGGCTGCAAGCTGGCGCTGCACGAGGGCTTCCACGGCTCGCCGCTGCCCTCGATCGCGGTGCGCGTCGCGGTCGCGCAGCTGTTCGGCACACCCGAGCTCGGCCTGACGATCCTCGACGCGGGCCTCGTCGTCTCGAAGCGCTTCGCCGTGCGAGGCACGTTGCAGCTCGACCCGTACGTCGGCGCGGACGTGCTCGTGATCTTCGCGCGCAGCCGCGTCATCGACACGACGCCCGACGTGGACGCGTACCAGCAGCAACCCACCCCGGTCGACGAGAGCGGCAACGTCACGCTCGCCGACCCCGGCAACCTGCCGCGCGTGCGGCTGCAGGCGGGCCTGCGGATGCGGCTGTCGCTGTTCGCGATCACGGCCGAGGTTGCCTATGCGCTCTGCAACGGCACGGGAAGACGCTGCGATCGCGACGGAGACACGCACGTCGTCGATCGCAGCCGCGGCCAGCTCCAGGTGAACCTCGGAGCTGGGCTCGCGTACTGACCCTACTTCTTGCTGCGCTCCTCGAGCTGCTTCTCGAGAACGGCAATGCGCTCGCGGAGCGCGCGTATCTCCTTCTCGGCGCCGACGTGCGGCGTGACGGCCTCGACCACCTTGTGGACGCGCTCGTCGATCTTCTTGCCCCACTCGTCGAGCGTCTGCGAGGAGCGCTCGATGAGCTGCTTCACGGCCCCGGGCTCGTGGTGCTCGAGCGAGATGTCGGGCTCGCCCGGATGATCAGCGTCGACGACGAGGTCCTCACCGTCCTTGGCCTCGCGACGGAAGACCGCGCGCACCTTCTCGCCCGCCGTCGTGGCGAGGGACTGGATGGACTGGCCACCGGACTGGATGATGTTGCGCAACGCACCGAGCGGCAGGAAGCCGCCCTTCTTCTCCTCCTCGAACAGGATCTGCGTGAGCGTGAGCGCCGTGAGGTCGTCCTTCGAGTTGTTGTCGACGATCTTCACGTCCTCGCCCGCACGGATCATCGCCGCGATCTGGTCGAGCGTGACGTAGCGGCTACGCTGCGTGTCGTAGAGCTTTCGATTCGCGTACCGCTTGATGATTCGGGTCTCCGCCATGCCTCCCTCAGAAGTCACACAGCACCTGCCTCTCGTCGGCCCACTGGCAACCGATTCGACGCTACCATGACTCACCAGCCCATGAGTGAAAGCGAGATTCAACGGCTCCTGCGGCGGCTGGCTGCGCTCCCCGAGCCCGGCATGCGCGAGGCCGTGCTCGCCGAACAGCTACGCACCCGGCCGACGGAAGAGGCGGCCTCGCTTGCCGGCGAGATCGTGCGTCGCGCGCCGAACGGGCGTCCCTACGACATCGCGCTGCTGGCGCTGAGCGGGCTCCTCGACGCGGGGCGCATCTCCTACGACGAGCGGCGGGAGCTGCACGCGATCGCGCGGGAGCGTGATGACATCCTGCTGGTAGGCCTCCTGCTCTCGCCGCAGGACACGCCCGTCCCGGGTGCGGGCAAGCTTCTAACCGTGGCGTTGCCCGGCCGTCCCGACATCACGCTCGGTGAGCGCAAGTCACTGGCTCGCACGCGAGACCGGCTGCTCATCGATCGCTTGCTGCGGGACCCCGACCCCTCGGTCCTCACCATCCTGCTCGCAAACCCGTACCTCACGGAGGCGGACGCGATCCGGCTGGCGGCGCGACGACCCACGACCGCAGATGCGCAACGCACCATCTTCCGGACCCAGCGGTTTCGCGTGCGCTACGACGTGAGGAAGGCGTTGATCCTCAACCCGTACACGCCGACCGACCTCGCCGCGCAGCTCGTCGGGCTTCTCACGAAGCCCGACCTCGAGCAGGTCGAGCATGATGCGAAGCTCGCCGAGACCGTTCGCGCCTCGGCTCGGGCACAGCTCGCAGCCCTGGCGCTACAGCGCGAAGCGCCGCCTCGCGACTAGTGCTTCTCGACGACGTCCGCGTTGGACTTCGAGGTGATCTCGGGGGACTTGGGCGAGACTTCGATCTCGTCCTTGCCGGCCGAGGCCCGCTTGAAGTTCTTGATGCTGCGACCGAGTGCGTCGCCGATTTGTGGAAGCTTCCCCGCCCCGAAGATCACGATCACGATCACCAGGATGATGAGAAGCTCTCCCATTCCGAGGCCCATGTTGGAGAAGGTACCACACGCCTTCCGGGCGGCCTTGCAAAACTTGAGGCGCTCCGCCGGGAGCGCTAGCGTGGCGACGTGAGACGTACGACGAGCTTGTTGTTCGCGGGCGCGCTGGTGTTGCGCCTCGGCGTGGCCGTCGCAGCTCCCGCAGAGGACGACCTCGTGCAGCGGCGGGCCATTCGCGGCGCGCCGGTGGAGGGCGTGCACGAGTCCGACGAGCTTCGCTCCATGCGCGAGTTCGACGAGTCGAGCTTCCCGCGTCCGCTGCCCGTCGGTGATCTGATCGACGGAGCAGTCGACGACCGCGCGGGCGTTCACCCGCCGGCCGCAGACGCACACCCGGCCGAGGGCGGGCTCGGCCCCGACGCGCTGCCGGCGTCCTTGCGCTCGCCGGTGCCACAGGCCGAGACGGTGCCCACGGCGATCCCTTGGCTCTCGTCGCTGAAGATGCCCGATATGCCGGTGCGCCTCGACCCGCGCGTCGTCCGGTACCTCGAGTTCTACAAGGCGGACCCCAAGGGCCGCTCGATCATGACGTCGTGGCTCCGCCGTCAGGGTCGCTACCGTGCGCTCATGGAGACCGCCATGGAGCAGGCACACCTGCCGAAGGCACTGCTCTACGTCTCCATGATCGAGTCGAGCTACGACCCGCACGATCGCTCGCTCGTTGGCGCGGTTGGTCTGTGGCAATTCTTGCCGGAGGGCGCGCGCATCTACGGCCTGCGCGTCGATCACTGGGTGGACGAGCGCAAGGATCCGGAGAAGGCCACGCTCGCCGCCATGCGCTACCTCGGCGATCTGAAGGCGCGCTTCGGCACGTGGTCACTCGCGCTCGCGGCGTTCAACGCGGGCTACGGCGCCGTGCTGCGCTCGATTCACAAGTACAACAGCAACGACTACTGGGAGCTCTGTCGCCACGAGAACGGCATGCCCTGGGAGACCACGCTGTACGTGCCGAAGGTCATGGCCACGGCGATCGTCGGCCAGAACCGCGCGCTCTTCGGCTACGACGACCTGCAGGTCGACCCTGCGCTCATGTGGGATCGCGTGTTCGTCGACACATCGATGAGCACGTCCGCCCTCGCGGGGGCCGCCGGCGTGTCCGAGGCGCAGGTCGTCACGCTCAACCCGCACCTCCGCCGCGGCCGTACGCCCCCGGAGGCGCGCTTCGAGGTGCACGTCCCCCGCGGCAGCGCGCGCACGTTCCTCGCCGGCTACGACAAGGCGAAGGAGGCCGTGCGTCCGTACACGATGCGCTACGGTGAGCGCCTCGAGGATCTCGCGGCCTCACTGTCGATGTCGACCCGTCAGCTCAAGGCGATGAACGGACTCGCGGACACCAGCGAGGTCCGCCCCGGACTGACGCTCGTCGTGCCGTCGAACAAGGAGCCGAAGACGCCGCCTGTCTGCGACACGGTCGTCGTCGCGGTCCCGGACAGCACCGTCGTCGTCGCAGGCAAGAAGCGCGTCTTTTACCGGACCCTGCCGACCGACTCGCTCGCCGACCTCGCACACTTTTTCGAACTCAAGCCCGGCGACGTGCAGCGCTGGAACGACATCGACCCCGACGCAAAGCTCGCCGGCGCGATGGTGCTCCAGCTGTGGGTGGACAACGCCTTCGACACGGCCAAGGCCGCGCTCGTCGACCCGAGCCGCGTGCGGGTGGTGACGGTGGGCTCCGACGAGTTCTTCGACCTCGAGGAGACAAAGCGTGGTCGCGAGCGCCTGGGCTACACCGTCAAGAGCGGCGACGACCTCAAGCGTATCGGCAAGAAGTTCGGCCTCACCGTCGCGGACATGGAGCGCATCAATCGCTTCGGCGAGAAACATGCACCGCTCGTCGTGGGGCAAAAGCTCGTCGTGTATCGCACCATGAGCGCGTCCGAGAGGACGAAGGCCATGTGCAAGCTGGTGCCCGGTGGCACCGACGCCGCGCCTGCCGTCGACGAGCCGAAGAGCGAGGAAGAGAACGACGCACCAGAGCCCGCGCTGCGCGAGACGAGCAAGGAGTCCACCGACGACCCCTCGCTGCCACGCTTGCAGCCGTGATCGACTTCACCGTCGAGGCGCACGAGGC
>JAYTLP010000406.1:0-2978 GCA_043729375.1 Myxococcales bacterium | reverse complement strand
TGCTCTCGATGCTGGTGTCCTCGCGCGCCGCGGAGGATCACCACTTGGTCGATCCGCTCGCGCTCGCGGACATGCTCTCGATGATCTTCGCGGTGTGCGCGCTGCTCATCGTCGCGCCTGCGGTCGTGGCCGCGCAGGTCGGCGAGGAGCGCCGCGCCGGCACGCTCGACCTGCTGCGGACGGCGCCGCTCTCGCCCACGCAGCTCGCCGCCGGCTTCCTGGTCGGCGCGCCGGGCAGTGTCTACCTGCTCACCGCGGGACCGCTCGCGCTCCACTGCATGGCGACCCTGCTCGGGCGTGTACCGCCGACTGCGTTCGTCGAGTCGATGCTGCTGCTCTGTATCGGTGGCGTGATGTTGATGCTCGTCTCGATGATGGTGGCGCTGACGATTGCGCGCGGCAGCAACGCGGGCGCGGCACCGATGATGATCATCGGGCTGCTCACGATGGGCGCGCTCATCGCTGTCGGCATGGCGTCGGTGGAGAGCTCGTCGGCGTGGGCCTTCGCGCACCCGGCGGGCGCGATCGCCTCGGTGTACGAGCAGTTCCCGGGCCCGTTCCAGGACGCGGTGATCTCGTCGTACCAGCTCGAGCAGCTCACCAGCGGGACGGGCTCCGCGTGGTCGATCGTCGAGCCGATCTTCGCGGTGCTCGTGTACGTGATCGGCTCGCTCTTCATGCTGGTGGCAGCACGCCGGGCGCTCGCTGGTGACCCACCCGCCCACCTGACGAAGGTCGAGGCCGTCGGCGTGTTCGCGCTGGTGGTGTTCGCAGTGCTCGTCCCGGCGCGTGCCACGACCTTCGCAGCGGTGCCGCACGATGTGTTGGGGATGGCAGTTGTCGCGCTCCTGCCGGCTTATCTGCTGTGTGTGCTCGGTTGCACACCGTCGACCATCGGGTACGGGGAAGGAGAAGCCTCGGGGCTGTCTCCTCGCGGCGCGCCGCTGCTTGCCTCCGTCCTCATGCTCGCCACCGTCGCGGTGCTGGTGCTCGCGCTCTTCGGCGAGGACCTCCTCCCGGCCCTCCGTGCGCCGGGCGTCGCGGGCCACGTGGCTGCCTTCGCAGGGCTTGCGCTCACGCTGCCGATCTACTCGCTCTTCGTCATGACGCGCGTGCACACGCCCGCGGGTCGCCTCGCCATCGTCGCAGCGCTGGCGGTCCACTTCGTGCTGCAGCTCGTCGCCTGGACCTGTGGGCTCGAGGCGGCCTATCGCGAGGTCGCGCGGCCCGGGGACGTCAACATGCTGCTCGCGCACATCGGCATGGTGTTCGGTACGGCGCTCCCGGCCTTCGTCGCCTGGCGTCAGCGTGTCTCCGACCGCGCCGCGCGCATCGCAGCCTGATGCGAGACGGCACCATCCGCGTCGTCACGCTCAACCTGTGGGGTGAGCAAGGCCCGCTCGCGGCGCGCTGGCCGCTCGTCGAGGCCGGCCTCGCCGCGCTCGATGCGGACGTGGTGCTGTTGCAGGAGGTTCGACAGCTGCAAGGCCGGCTGCCGAACCAGGCCGCTGCGCTCGCGCAGGTGCTCGGCATGACGCACGCGTTCGCGCCAACCGTGAGCTGGGGCGGTGGCGAAGAGGGACTCGCCATTCTCTCGCGTTTGCCGCTGTCCGAGGTCCACCACGTGGAGCTGCCTCACGCCACGAAAGATGAGCGCCGCGTCGTGCTCGGTGCCACGGTCGACAGCGTCGACGGGCCCGTGGGGGTGTTCTCGACGCACCTCAACTACCGCATGGGAGACGGTCAGAAGCGCGAGGACCAGCTCGTCGCGGCCGAGGAAGTGGTCGCGCGGCACCCGGGGCGCGTGAAGGTCCTGGGCGGCGACTTCAACTGCACGAGCGACAGCGACGAGCTGCGCTGGCTCCGCGGGCTGCGGAGCATCGAGGGGCGGCGCGTCTATTATCAGGACGCCTACGCGCTCGCGCACCCGGGCGAGGCCGGCGTCACGTGGTCGGCGCGCAACGCGCATACGGCGCCGCTCGACTGGCTCGAGCACGAGCGACGGATCGACTTCGTGTTCGTCTCGCATCGCAATCGCGACGGCTCCGGCGCCGTGCTCTCTGCCGACGTCGCGCTCGACGCGCCGGATGCCCACGGCACGTTCGCCTCGGATCACTTCGCGGTCCGCGTCGACGTGCAGGTCAGGCCGACGAGAACCCTCTAGTCCAGAGGAAGCGCGCAATCTCCGCGAGCGCGGCTGCAGCCTCGGGCAGGACGTCGTGCATCGGGAACGAATGCACCGCGTCGGGATACACGGACAGCGTCGCATCCACGCCGTGCGCGCGCGCCGCATCCACGAGCGAGAGGGAGTCGCCCAGCAACATCTCCGCGTCGCCGACCTGCACGAGCAGCGGCGGCAGGCCTCGCAGGTCTGCATGTAGCGGCGACGCGAGCGGGTGGCGCGGGTCGGTGGCTCCGAGGTAGTCGGCTGCGGTGCGCAGTGCCTCGTCCACGTCGATGACCGGGTCGCGCGCCGCGTGCGTCGTGTACGTCGACGCGCTGCAGGTGAGGTCCGTCCACGGCGAGATGACCGCGAGCGCGCGCGGCAGGGGGGCGCCGGTGTCACGCAGCGCGAGCGTGGCGGCAAGCGCGAGCCCCCCGCCGGCGGAGTCTCCGCACACTGCCAGAGGACGCAGCCGGCCCAGCGCCGCGATGACGGCGCGCGCGTCGTCGACGGCGGCCGGAAAGCGATGCTCGGGTGCGAGGCGATAGTCCACCGCGACGACGGTGGTGCGCGCGGCCACCGCGAGCCGGCTCACGAGCCCTCGATGCGTTCGTAGCGAGCCGACCCGGTACGCCCCCCCGTGCAGGTACACGACCACGCCGGGCCCGGCGCCCTGCGGCACCGCACGCTCGGTCATCACGCCGGCAATCCGCTCGCGCTCGAACACGACGTCGGCCACGAGCAGCCCCTCGCACGTACGCTCGAAGCGGGTGCGCTCCTCCGCTATGGTGCAAGGGCGTGGCCCCGCCTCCTC
>JAYTLP010000405.1:0-7687 GCA_043729375.1 Myxococcales bacterium | reverse complement strand
GGTCGGTTCGCCGAAGCGCGAGGCGCCCGTGGTCGTCAAGGACGAGGCCATTGCCGCCGCCGTCAAGAAGGCGGCCGGCGACAAGCTGCGCACCGCCATGGCCACCAAGGACAAGCACGATCGTGCTGCCGCCATCGACAAGGCCTCGAAGGAGATCGTCGAGGGCCTCAAGGCCGACTTCGTCGGCGCCGACGGCAAGCCGCGAGAGAAGGAGCTCAAGGGCGCGGTCGACGGCCTCTACAAGAAGATCGTCCGCGATATGACGGTCGGCGAGGGCCTCCGCATCGACGGCCGCAAGCATGCCGACATCCGCGCCATCAACTGCGAGGTCGGCCTCCTGCCGCGCGCGCACGGCTCGGCGCTCTTCACGCGCGGCGAGACGCAGGCGCTCGTCACCACCACGCTCGGCACGAAGGACGACGCCCAGCGCCTCGACACGCTCATGGGCGATGTCGAGAAGCGCTTCATGCTGCACTACAACTTTGCGCCGTTCTCGACGGGTGAAGCCAAGATGATGCGCTCGGCCTCGCGCCGCGAGATCGGGCACGGCAACCTCGCCGAGCGCGCGATCGCCCGCATCCTTCCGACGTACGCGGACTTTCCCTACGTCATCCGCATCGTCTCCGAGACGCTCGAGTCGAACGGCTCGTCGTCGATGGCCGCGGTCTGCGGCGGCTGCCTCTCGCTCATGGACGTGGGCGTGCCGATCGTCGAGCCGGTCGCCGGTATCGCGATGGGTCTCATCAAGGAAGGCGACGGCGTCGCGGTCCTGTCCGACATCCTCGGCGACGAGGATCACCTCGGCGACATGGACTTCAAGGTCTGCGGCACGAAGCACGGCATCACGGCCCTCCAGATGGACATCAAGCTCACGGGCCTGTCGCGCGAGATCCTCCAGAAGGCGCTCTACCAGGCCAAGGAAGGCCGCCTCCACATCCTCGGCAAGATGGCCGAGACGCTGAAGGAGCCGCGCGAGGAGCTGTCGAAGTACTCGCCGCGCATCCACACCATGACCGTCAAGCCCGACCGCATCCGCGACATCATCGGGCCAGGCGGCAAGATGATCCGCGCGATCATCGAGCAGACCGGCGTCGCCATCGACGTCGAGGACAACGGCACGGTCAACATCGCCTCGTCCGACGACGCGTCGCTCAAGAAGGCCATCGAGATCATCAAGGGCCTCACCACCGAGCCCGAGATCGGGGCCTTCTACATGGGCACCGTTCGTCGCATCGTCGACTTCGGCGCCTTCGTGGAGATCCTTCCCGGCACGGACGGCCTCATCCACATCTCCGAGCTCGACACCAAGCGCGTGGCGAAGGTCGACGATGTGCTGAAGGAGGGCGACGAGGTCCTGGTCAAGGTCATCAGCGTCGACCGCCAGGGCAAGATCCGCCTCTCGCGCAAGGAAGCACTCGGGCAGACGCCCGACGTCGTTCTCAACCAGCGGTAGGCTTGGACCCCGAGGTCCGCATCCTGCGGCTCGACGAGCGCGCGCGGCTCCCTGCCTACATGAGCGAGGGAGCCGCCGGGCTCGACGTCTGCGCGTGCCTCGGGACTTCCGTCACCATCGCGCCGGGCGAGCGTTATCTCGTCGGCACCGGTTTCGCGCTCGCGATCCCGGCGGGCCACGAGGTGCAGGTCCGTCCGCGCTCCGGGCTCGCGTACCAGCACGGCATCACCGTGCTCAACGCGCCGGGCACCATCGACAGCGACTATCGCGGCGAGGTGAAGGTCCTGCTCGTCAACCACGGGCGGGACCCCTTCGTCGTGCAGCACGGCGAGCGCATCGCGCAGCTCGTGCTCGCCACCGTCCACCGCGCCGCGCTCGTCGAGGTCACCACGCTCGACGACACGGCGCGTGGCGTCGGTGGTCACGGCTCGACGGGACGCTGACATGGGCCGGCCGGTCGTCGGGGAGAAGCTCGCCGGGCGGTACGAGATTCGCGCGCTCGCCACGGGTTCGTCCGGCTATCTCTTCCGCGGCTTCGACGAACAGATCGGCGTCGAGGTCGCGCTCCGCATCATCGACGACCATCTGCTCACGAACGAGGCCGAGCGTCATGCGTTCGTCGCGGCAGCGACCCGCGCGAAGTCGCTGCAGCACCCCAATCTGGTCCGTCTCTACGACATCCTCGTCGACGACTCGAGCGTCTTCCTCGTGATGCAGTGGGCGCCGGGCGAGCGGCTCGCCCAGCGCCTCGCAGCAGGCGTCGTGCCCGACGCGGCGCAGGCTCGCATCGTCCTTCGGCGCGTCGCGGCCGGCATCGCGCACGCACACCAGCACGGCGTCGTGACCGGCAATCTGCGCGCAGACACCATCATCCTCTACGACGACGGGCTCAAGGTGACGAACGTCGGCATCGGCCCCTCGCTGCCGCGCGACCGGTACCTGTCGGAGATGTCCGCTCGCGGCGCGTTGCTCGACCTCGCGCCGGAGCTGCGCGCGGGCGCCGCGCTCGACGCGCGCGCTGATGTGTTCGCTCTGTCGCGGCTTGCCTTGCGGCTCCTCGGTCCGACAGGGGTGCCCGAGGAAGCACGGGCGGTGCTCGAGCGTGGGCTCGCGGAGGACCCGGCGCTGCGGCCGCGCGACATCGAGGCCTTCGTGCGCGAGCTGGAAGCCGCGCTCGACGGACGGCTCGCCGACCGCCCTCCGGCGATCCCGACGGGCTTCGACACCGAGCGCATGGAGCGTCTGCCGCCGTTCTCCATCGAGGGCGACAACCCGATTCGCCCCGACGTGCTCGCCATGGACCGCAGGCAGGAGCGGACGGTCGGCAGCAAGGGCTCCCGCGTGCTGGAGCTCGGGGTCGAAGATCTGGTCGAGGTCGGCAACGGGTCGGCTGATGGCATGACGCGCCCGCTGCCGAAGGCGGAAGCGTCGCCCGAAGTCACCGACGTGGGACGCAGGACGCCGGTCCGCGTCGGCGACGACGTCCCGCAGCAGTCTGCGCAGCCCGAGGTGTTCGACGACGAGGCAACGAGAGAGCACGAGCGGCTAGAGCCCGCGCGGGCGATCGAGATCCCGACCGGCGAGGCGGAGCGCATCCCCACCATCGAGCTGTCTCCCGACCCGCAGCCGTTCGCATGGATGCCGCTCGTGCTCGCCGCGGCGCTCGTCCTCGGTGGCGTGGTCGCGGTCGCCGGCATCCAGGCCGCGGGGCACCACCAACAGCCGCCGATCGCGGTGGAGGTGCGCTCGAGCAGTCCGGGGATCACCATCACGCGGATACCGCAGCCGATGCTCGTCGTGACGCCCGTCGCTACAGCTCCGATCGCACAGCCTGTCGTCACAGCGGTGCTACCGGCCACGACGCCGCTCTGGCCTGCTCCTGCTGCGAGTGGGACGTGCCCGCTCGGCATGGCGGAGTTGCAGGGCGCGCACCCGTACTGCATCGACCTCTACGAGTACCCGGGCGGTCACACGATCCCGCGCACGCAGGTCGGCTGGCACGACGCCGGAGCCATCTGCCAGGGCCGCGGCCTGCGCCTCTGCACCGACGTGGAGTGGGAACAAGCGTGCCGCGGCCCGTCGCAGGCGAGCTTCCCTTACGGTTCGAGCTACGATCCCGCGCGTTGCAACACCGGGGGCAAGGCGCTCACCGGCGCGATTCTTCCGGCCGGTGAGCTCGTCCGCTGTCGCTCGGCGTCGGGCGCATACGACATGAGCGGGAACGTCGCCGAGTGGACCCAGAGCGGTGCGCAGCGCGGCGGCAGCGTGCTCCTCGCTCCACCTAACGGTCGCTGCTCCCACGCCGTCCACATGGCCGATCCGCGCGGCGCCGCCGACGTGGGCTTTCGCTGCTGCGGCGACGCGAGCCCGCCGGAGCGTTGACGCTACTTCTTCAGTGAGCCCGACGCGCGGAGCACGACGGGCTCGGCGCCGGTGTAGAGCTCGAGGTCGAGCGTCGCCGATTCGGACAGCGCCGCCGCGCCGATCTGCGCCAGCACGCCGGCGACGATGCGCTGATCGGCGGCACGCCGCGCGCCCGAGTGCTGCGCGAGGCGCATGGACTCGGACAGCTCGAGCGGAAGCAAGGCGACCGCGTCGCCGATGCGCATCGTGAAGCCGACTCCGCGCTCGACTGCAATCTTGAGGCGCGCGCGCGGCGCGTCCGGGAAGCGCTCGCGCACCATCACCGACTGGGGTGCGTCGCTCTCGAGCTCGAGCAGGAGCGCGGCGACACGGCGGACCTCGGGGATGGTCTCGACGACCCGCTCCTCGTCGCCGCGCGCGAGCACGACCGGTAGATCGATCAGGCGCGCCAGCTTCACGGCGCCCGTAGGGGTGCCCGTGGGCCCCTGGCGCGTGACCTTGATGCCCCAGGCCTTGAGCAGACGCTTCGCGTCGTGATCGGTGAGCACGCCCTCGCTCTCCTCGCGCACGCGTGCGACGAGCTGTGCGTCGACGGGGCCGAGCGAGGGGACGTCGCTCGCTGCGGCGAGGTGGGCGCGCTCTGCTGCGAGCGCCTTGAGGAGCCGCGAGACCTGCTCGGGTTGCCGCGTATCGGCAAGCACGATGCGCACGGACGGGTCCGGAGAGACGAGCCGCGGAAGGTCCGAGCCCACGAGGACGACGGCGCGAGGCCCCGTGCACGCATCGAGCGTCGTGCGTGCTGCTGCGGGGTCACGATCGTCGAGCTCGGTGAGGGGTAGCGCGAGCCCGTAGCGCTCCATCTCCGCGCGAACCCACGCAAGGCCGCCGCCTTGCACCCACAGCTCGACCGGCGACTCGGCCGGCACCGCCGCTGCGAGCCAGGTGGCCAGCGCGAGCCACTCGCCGATGCGATCGACCACGTGGACGCCCGCGCGCCGTGCGACCGCGCGCGCCATCGCGTCGCCCCCGAGCACAACCGTGGGCTTCGCGCCGAGCGAGCTGCGCAGGCCCGCAGCGCGCGCGCCTTCACCGAGCACGATGGCGATAGCATCGGTGGCGGCGTCCTCCGACAGGAACTCGAGCACCTCGGTCGGATCACCGTCACCGACGGAGATGACCCAGGAGACCGCGAGCTCGCGCGCGGACAGCAGCGGGAGCACATCGGGCAGCGCGTCGCGACGCGGCACCACGACGGCGAGCCGTCCCGCGCGAGGCAGCGCCACCGGAGGCGCGTCGAGCGCCACAACGGCGCCACGCTGCGGCTCGGAGAGGTTGAGGAAGCCCCAGCTATGCGGACCGAGCGCACCCGGTGACGGACCAAGGCTCAGGGTCGGCGCATCGATCGGCGGCGCGCCGGCTCCGATCCATGCGGCTGCATCCGGCGCGAGCTGAGCACCTCCATCGAGGAGGTTGGCTGCGACACGATCGGCGCCGCCCGCGGCCCGGAAGCGACGGGCTCGGAGCAGGGTGGCGAGCGGCGTGCTGCTCGGTCCTCGCGTGGGCGGCGCGATGGGCTCCCCAGGCCTGCGGTTGCGCGCCATTTACTTACCGGACCGTCGCTGCGGCCACACGCCGTCGCGTGCAAGGCGATCGGTCAGGCGCTCCACGCTCGCGAGCACCCGGGGCCGCCCTGCAGGCGCGGGCCCCTCGGTGGGACGGAATCGCCGGCGGTGGAGAAGCTCCTGCGATGTGATGTGCAGGGCCTCGAGATCGAGCGGCTCGATCGCTTTTCCCGGCGCAGCTGCGGGTGCGGCGCGAGCCTCCGGCGCAAGCACGCACGCCAGCACCACAGGCGGTGTGCCGCGCAGTCGCTGCACGCCGGGACCGAGCTGGCGGTCGACGAGCAAGTGATCGCGGGAGAGCTCCACCGCGTACACCGCGCCGAGGTGCGGGAGTGACAACCGCTCCGCGACGGCCGGCCCGACCGCACCACGGCCGCGATCGCCGGCGAACACCACGACGGGCGGCGAGCCGAGTGGTGCGCACAGGAAGCGAACCGTGCACGCCAGGGTGTGTGCGACGGCGAGGTAGTCGACGCTGTCGAAGAGCGAGTCGGACACCTGCACCGCGCGTGCGGCACCGCGGGCGAGCGCATCGAGCAGCGTGGCATCCGGTGCAGGGCTGACGCGGACCGACAGCGCGACCACCTCGCCGAGTGGCGACGCCATGCCGACGAGCGGGAGATCGCGAGCATCCTCGAGGAGCACGAAGATGAGCGGCCGCACGAGCTCGATGCGCGGGTTGGTGGTGGGCTCGCTCATCGCACGCTCTCTCTCGTGCGCCCCTCGTCGGGAAAGAGCGCCGGAAGCAGCGTGTCGGGGTCACCTTCGAGCGCGAAGTCTGCAGGCGCCTGCGCGGCGGTCTTGCCGAGTGCGATGGTGAGGACCCCGGTGGAGCTGTGCAGCTCGACGAGCGTATGGCCTGCGCCGCTCGTGACGCGCCGCTCGGGAACGCGCGCCGACGATGGCGCAGGCTCCGCGATGAAGCGCTGGACGGCGCTGACTTGTAGCACCTCGACCTCGGCTTCCTCGTCCCCGGCTGCTCCCGCATAGCGACCCGGTGGCAGCGTTGCGACCACCGGGTACTCGAGATCGGAAGGAAGCCTGCGCGTATGGTCGCCGCGGCCCTCGGCGAGCACCAGCCGTCCGTGCTCCAGCTCGACGAACGCGTCGTGCAAGAAGGCCGCTCCCGCCCGCGCCGCTGCGCGTGCCGCGATCTCGCGACCACACCCCGTTGCCGGGACGAGCATGAGCGCCGGCTGGCTCACTTCCCAGGCGGAGATGACCGCGGGCCCGTGGGTCTCCCACGTGACGGTCGAACTCGGCTGGCCGAAGCTCTCCCCGACGAGGAGGAGGACCTTGTCGGCGCCGCCCGCAGCGAGCTTCGCGAGCACGTCGTCGTCCCCGTAGCCCGGCGCCCGATCGAGCGCAACGGCCGCGTACACCGTGGCCCCGAGACCGCTGCCGAGCCGCCTCGCCTGGCCGAGGGCCTCGAGCGAGCTCGGCGTGAGCTCGCCCGCGTACTGCTCGACGAAGCAGAGGATGTTCGCCATCAGCGCGCCGTCTGTCCGCCGTCGAAGACGACGACGGAGCCGGTCATGTATGCGGCCAGATCGGAAGCGAGGTATGCGACGAGAGGGCCTATCTCTTCCGGTTGCCCCACCCGGCGCAAAGGGATCTTCTGCACCAGCTTCGGGCCGATGGCGGGATCGTCGAGGGCAGCCTTGTTGAGCGCGGTGCGCACGTGTCCGGGGGCGAGACAGTTGACCGTCACGTTGTGACGCGCCCACTCGATGGCGAGGGCCTGCGTGAACGAGACGATCGCGCCCTTGCTCGCCGAGTACGCGGAGAGCTCGGACTCACCCGCCAGCGCTGCGATGGAGCCCATGTTGATGATGGTTCCTCGACGCTGGGCCACCATGTGTGCGCCAAACGCGCGCGCGCACAGGAACGCGCCGAAGACATTCACCTCGAACACGCTGCGCAGCTCGGAGAGGTCGAGCTCGAGGAGAGGACCCGTGGGCGCGAAGCCGGCGTTGTTCACGAGAATGTCGATGTGACCGAACACGGACACGGCCTGGTCGGCTGCGGCCTCGACCGCCGCCTCGTCAGTGACATCGACGGCGAGCACCAGGGCCTGGCGCCCGAGCTCCTCGACCTCGACCTTCACCTGCTCGAGCTCTTCGGTGTTGCGTGCGATGAGCACCACGTCGGCACCCGCCTCGGCGAGCGAGCGAGCAGCTGCAGCACCGAGCCCACGACCTGCGCCCGTCACCACCGCCACCTTGCCGTCCAGCGTTATCGCGAGCAC
>JAYTLP010000404.1:0-3175 GCA_043729375.1 Myxococcales bacterium | reverse complement strand
CTGCTCAATCTCGACCCGGGTGCGCAGCAGGTTGCTGATGCGCGAGACGCGTTGCGACAGCGCATCTTGTCGCCGGGCCGACCAGGCACAGGTGCTGCGCCGCCATCCTCGCGGGTCCCTGTGTCGTCGTCGACAAGGCCACCCCGGACAAGCACGGCTACGCGGCCGTGAAGCTCGGCTTCGGTGAGAAGCCGCTGCGCACGTCCAACAAGGCCGAGATCGGCGTGTTCAAGAAGGCCGGCCTCACGCCGCAGCGCTTCGTTCGCGAAGTGCGCGTCGAGGCCGCTGACCTCGACAAGTACGAGGTCGGCAAGGCCGTCTCGCTCGCCGACGTCTTCAAGCC
Organism: Myxococcales bacterium; assembly: GCA_043729375.1. Classification (GTDB taxonomy): domain Bacteria; phylum Myxococcota_A; class Polyangia; order Palsa-1104; family Palsa-1104; genus JBDTCO01. The sequence continues at coordinate 2,832 of JAYTLP010000404.1, read as the reverse complement.
CATGAGCTACATCGACGTCACGGGCAAGACCAAGGGCAAGGGCTACCAGGGCGTCATGAAGAGGCACCACATGCCCGGCTTCAAGGCCACGCACGGCACCCACGAGTTCTTCCGTCACGGCGGCTCCATCGGCTGCCGCCTCACGCCGGGCCGCGTCCACAAGGGCAAGCGCATGAGCGGTCACATGGGCGATGTTCGCCGCACCGTGCAGAACCTCGTTCTCGTCGAGATCGACGCCGAGCAGAACGTCCTGCTCGTCCGCGGCTCCATCCCGGGCGCGCGCAACGGCTACGTCACCGTCCTCAACTCCAAGAAGAAGATGGGCATGGTCGTCAAGCTCAAGGGGTCGGCCGAGCCGCAGGAGAAGTCGAAGAACCCGATGAAAGCCTCGAAGGCCGGCGGCGCTGCGAAGCCGAAGCCGAAGAAGTAAGCTCCAACCAGCAACGCAAAAGGCCGGCCGCGAGAGCGAGCCGGCCTTTTTATTTGTTCGCATTCGATTCGGGGCGAAGCAACCGTGGGTCACTTCGACCGCGCGGCAGGTTGCTACGCCGTCGAGATCTCGTACTGGGGCCTGGACCGCGGCGCTCTCCACGAAAACCTCGAGTGGGTCTGTCGCAAGGCGCCGGACGCGATGCGCGGCGAGCCGACGAGAGCCGAAGCGGGCGATGGCAGCGACTCGGGCGTGTACATCTACCGACGGCAGATGCTCGCGGAGAGGTATGGAACCATCGCACAGCTCGGCCTGTACGTAGTGTTCGGGTCGCGGCCGACAGAAGAAGCCGTGCGCCATTCACTCACGAATGCCGACGGCCATGTCTTCGTCGCATCCCGCGACTCGTCGAAGAGGGACCGGGTCGCCGAGAGCTTCGAGGACCTCCGGCGGCTCGTGGACCCGGAAAGCGACAGCCTGCCCGACCTGCCGCTCGTGATCCGGCTCGGTCCCGGCCGCCTCGACGACGCATTCGGCGCGGAGGAGCTGCGCGCCCTCCTCACGCTGCCAGACGACTTTCCGATCTTCGACGTTCCCGAGTTGCCGTACGGACTCGGAGCTTCGGCGCGCTCGTCGACATCCTCCTGCGTGCCGCCGGAAGCTTGCCGCATGGGGCTCGTCGAGCCGGCTGCGGGTCGACACCGCTCGAGTAGAGCTAGGTCACCCGTCTTCACGCAATGGTTCGTCGACGCTGCACGCGCCTACTTGAGAGCGGCGAGGTTCTTCTTCACCAGGCGAGCGTGCTCGCCGTCGGGGGCGAGGTCGAGGTACTTCTTGTAAGCGACCTTGGCGCGCTCGGGCTTCGGGCCGCGCTGGAGGTCGCCGACGAGCGAGAACGCGTCCGCGTAGGTGTCGTCCAGCGTGACTGCCTGCTCCGCCGCCGCGCGGGCCTTGTCGAGGTCGTTCTTGTCCTGGTAAGCGCGTGCAAGAAAGTACTGCGCCTCGGCAGACTTCGGATCCCTGTCGACGGCAATCTCGAGGTCGGCCTGGGCCTCGCCCGCGGCCTTGCGTGCGAGCAGCGCCCGTGCGAGCCCGACGCGAGCTTCGATCTCGTCGTCGAGCGAAGGCACCATCGCCTCGGTCGGCTTGCTCACGAGCTCGAGCGCCGCCCGGAAGCTGCTCTCGGCGCCCGTGCTGTCGCCGCCGAGGAGCTGCACGCGACCGATGCCGAGATTGGCGCGCAGCGGATCGCCGACGAGCGCCTCGCGATACACCTCGCCGGCGCGCTTGAGCTCGCCCGCGCGCCGGAACATGTCGGCGAGCGTGAGCGCGGCGTGTGCGTTGCGGGCCCCCTTGTGCTCCTTCTCGAAGGTGCGTGCCGCCAGGTCGGCCTCCTTTGCTCCGCGCCACGACGACAGCTCGAGCCTGAGGTCCGCGAGCCGCGCAGCCGGGATTCCCGCCGACACTGCATCCTCGACGGCCTTGTCCGCCTGATCGGTGATGCCGAGGTGAACGAGGGCCTCGGCGTATGCGAGCTTGTCGTCGGCCGTGGGTGAGCCACCGTCGAGGACCTGGCGCAGCTCGGCGCGAGCTTCGCGGTCGCGTCCGAGGTCGAGGTAGAGCCGACCGAGCGCGGCATGCACCGGGATGAGCGCCGGGGCCTCGTGCGCGACGCGCTGCAGCTCGGCGAGTGCTTCCTTGGTCTTGCCGAGCTCGCGCAGCACGCGACCCAGCAGCGCGCGTGCACGGAAGGCTTCCGCGTTCTGCGACGCGAGTGACTTCTCGAGCTCGGTGCGCGCTCGCGCGAGATCGCGACGATCGAACGCGAGCAGCCCGAGCCCGTAGTGCGGCGTCGACGCGCCCGGCTGCGCTGCGGCCTTCTCGAGCTCCTTCTGCGCGCCGGCGGCGTCTCCGAGGTGCGAGTGCGCAATGGCGCGGTACGTGATGGAGACGGCGTCGCCGGGGCGCTTGGCAAGCGCTGCATCCAGCGTGGCGGCGGCTTCCTTGTAGCGGCCCGTGAGAGCCTGCGCGCGCCCGAGCACCGCGAGCTTGCGCGGCGTCTGCGCGCCGACCGAGAGCGCAGCCACGACCTTCTCCTCGTAGCCCTTCGCGAGCGCGACCTCGGCGTCGAGCACGGCGACATCGGCGTCGTTGGGGTTGAGCCGCTCGGCGACGCGCATGGACTGCTCCGCCTCCGCGACCTTGCCCTCGAGCAGGCGTGCGCGTCCGTAGAGCAGCGCGAGCCGGCCGTCGTGGAGGATGCCGCGGCGGGCGATGTCGAGCTCGGCGCTGGCTGCATCCGTGGACCCGGGCTTGCCGAGCAGCACGAGGCCCCGCGCGAGGTGGAACCAGGCCTGCGTCGACTGGCCGAGCCGACCGCTCATAGATGCCACGTCGGGGAC
>JAYTLP010000403.1:0-5446 GCA_043729375.1 Myxococcales bacterium | reverse complement strand
CCCGAAGCGCCGACCCTCGGCCGCCTGGTACTCGATGTTGTTGATGGCGCGCTGGATCTCGCCCATCGACTCGCCGAGCGTCTTGCCCTCTTCCAGCGTCATGGCGCGCGCGAGCTCGTCGCGACGACGCCCCATCTCGACCGCAGCCTTGAAGAGGATCTCGCCACGCTTCGGCGCCGGCATGCGCTTCCACGACGGGAACGCCGCCTTCGCCGCGGCGACCGCTGCCTCGACGTCGGCCTTCGTGCACACGACGACCTCGCCGAGCGACTGCTCGTTTGCCGGGTTGATGTTCGCGACGGTCTTGAGCGAGCCCACGCTCCACTCGCCGTTGATGAAGTTGCCGATGGTCTTGTGCGTGCTGGTCATGATGATTCCTCTCGAGCTGTTATCGGTACGGACCGAGCTGTCGTAGCTCCGTCTTCGGAGGGAGTACCTTCGTGGCTACGTCGAAGCAGGCACTACGCACGTCGGAGATGAAAACACACACCGCGTTGACGATGCCCAGCGCCAAACCAAAGCCCAGCGCCCAAGGCAGCGGCAGCCATTCTCCGACGTGTAGAGAGACGGCGACCCCCGCGACGCCACCGATGATGCCCATCTCGCCGGGACAGCGCGCGTACGAAAGCGCCATGCGGCCCACTTGTCTCAATGACCGGTGCCCGCACGATGGACAGCGCGCGAAGCCACCCAGGTTACGGGCCTGGACGGCCGCCGGGATATTCCACGCCGATCTCGGGCTAAAGACGCGCGCATCAGCATCGGCCTCGACCTGGAATCGAGTGGCGCAGCGAGAGCAGGTGCGGTCGAGCCGAGCGTGCGTGCCCAGTCGCCAACGGCTGCTCCCCATTGGAAGCGTGAGATTCTCTTCAGTGGGCATTGTGCGGGCCGAGGTGCGGGTGCTTCGCGGGATCCTGGCTGTATTCCTTCCAGGTCAGCTTCTCCCGGCCGGTGTCGATCTGCTTCATGTCGATGCAGCCGGCGACGGGGCAGACGAGGCTGCACAGGTTGCAGCCGACGCAGGTCTCCTGGTTGATCTCGCAGTGGGTGCGGTTCTTCTCGAGGTCGGGCGTGCCGAAGATGCTCTGGTGCGCGCCGTCCTCGCAGGCCGTGTAGCAGAGCCCGCAGCCGATGCACTTGTCCTGATCGATCTGCGCGACGACCTTGTAGTTGAGGTCGAGATCCTCCCACTTCGAGTAGCTCGGCACGCTCTTGCCTACGAGCTCCGCCACCGATGACATGCCCTTGTCCTCGATGTAGTTCGAGAGGCCATCGCAGAGATCCTCGATGATGCGATAGCCGTAGTGCATGACCGCCGTGCACACCTGCACGGTGGAAGAGCCCAGCAGCAAGAACTCCGCGGCGTCCTTCCACGATTGCACGCCACCGATGCCCGAGATGGGCAATCGCACGTCGGGGTCGCGCGCGATCTCCGCGAGCATCGACAGCGCGATGGGCTTGACCGCCGGGCCGCAGTAGCCGCCGTGCGCGCTCTTGCCGCCGACGTCGGGGCGCGGCACGAAGCTGTCGAGGTCGACGCCCGTGACCGAGTTGATGGTGTTGATGAGAGACACCGCGTCGGCGCCGCCCTGGCGAGCCGCGCGCGCGGGAAAGCGGATGTCGGCGATATTGGGCGTGAGCTTGACGATGACCGGGGTCTTCGCGGCCTCCTTCACCCACTCCGTGATCTGGCACGCGTACTCGGGCACCTGACCGACGGCCGAACCCATGCCGCGCTCGCTCATGCCGTGCGGGCAGCCGAAGTTGAGCTCGAGCCCGTCGGCGCCTGCGCCTTCCGCGCGCTTGACCATCTCGTGCCACGTCTCGCGCTTGCTCTCGACCATGAGCGAGATGATGAGCGCGTGCTTCGGGTAGCGCTTCTTGACCTCGGTGATCTCGCGGAAGTTCACGTCGAGCGGGCGGTCGGTGATGAGCTCGATGTTGTTGAGCCCCATGATGCGCTTGCCGTCGTAATCGACCGTCGAGTAGCGCGACGAGACGTTCACGACCGGCTGCCCGAGCGTCTTCCAGACCGCGCCGCCCCAGCCCGCGTCGAACGCGCGCATGATCTGTCCGCCGGTGTTGGTCGGCGGCGCGCTCGCGAGCCAGAACGGGTTCGGCATCTCGATGCCGCAAAACTTCGTTGCGAGGTTTTTCCGAAACGGCGCACGGTCAGACATTTCCGGCCTCCAGCGCTGCGACGATGCTGCGGGCGGCGAGCTTGCCCTCGGCGACCGCGTTGACGACTTCCTTGCCACCCGAGGTGCAGTCGCCGCCTGCCCAGTACTTCGGGTTGGCGGTACGCATCGTCGTCGGGTCGATTTGTACCTTCGTGAAGTGCACGACGAGATCTCTGATGTCTGCGAAGAAGCCGAGGTGCGGCTTCTGGCCCGTGGCGAGCACGACGAGGTCGACGTCTAGCGTGGTGCCGACCTTAGGATCGGCGGACGAGATCGAGAGGCGCAGCGCACCGTCCGCCTGCTCGATGCCACGGGTCTGCGTGGAGAAGAGAAAGCGACAGCCGTCGCGGCGGGCGAGCTCGACCTCGTGGCGGTACGCGGGCATCTCCGCCTCGGCGCGGCGGTAGAGCAGCCATACAGCCTCGGCACCGAGGCGGGCGGCCTGCGTGACGACATCGATGGACGTGTTGCCACCACCGATGACCGCGACGCGCTTGCCGCGGGTCTGCTGCTCCGCTCCGGGACGATCGACCTTGAGCTGCTCGATGTAGTCGATGGCGTCGATCGCGAGAGCGTCGCCGGGCACGCCGACCTTGCCGACGTGACCGAGGCCGACTCCGACGAAGATCGCCGCGTGCCGCTTCTCGAGCTCGGCGATGCTGACGTCCTGGCCGACGCGCGTGCCGGTCTTCACCGTGATGCCGGCCCGCACGAGCTGGTCCACCTCGACGAGCGCGGTGAGCCTCGTCATCTTGTACTCGGCGACCCCCGTCGCGTTGAGGCCACCTGGTGCCCCGCTCGCTTCGTACACGACCGGCTCGACACCGCAGCGCAAAAGCTCCGCTGCACAGGCCAGCCCGGCCGGACCCGCGCCGATGATGCCGACGGTGCCGAGGGCGGGACGCATCACCTCGGCGCGCTGGAAGGGCAGCATGCCCTTGTCGAGAGCCCAGTCCGTCGCGTGACGCTGGAGCTGCCCGATCTGGATCGGTCGTGCGTGATGATCGTTCATCACGCACGCGCCCTCGCACAGCACCTCGGTCGGGCACACGCGCGCGCACGAGGCGCCGAGCACGTTGGAGTCGAAGATGGTGCGCGCGGAGCCGCGCAGATTGCCCGACGCGATCTTCTTGATGAACGCGGGCACGTCGATATGCGTCGGGCAGATTCGCGTGCACGGCGCGTCGTAGCAGTAGAGGCAGCGGTTGGCCTCGGCGAGCGCTTCATCGCGCTCGAGTGCGGGCCGGAGCTCGGAGAATAAGTTGTCGGTATACACGCGGGCTCCAGAAGTAAAAAGCGTGCTCGGGCAAGGCGCGCGCCGTTCACCAGGTGTTTGTAGGGTCTCGAAAGACGCGCCGTGGGACTGACCGGAAGTCGGTCACTCTGACCGCTGGCCGAGCTGCCGTGTAGCAGAAGCGGACGCCCAGCGCGAGCTGCCGGATTTCGAGACAGCGGCTACTTTCAAGCGGGCGTCACGCAACCGAGCTCATCTCACGTGAGACGCCATTTGTTGACACGAATGACGATACACGTATCGTAGCGTACTTTCATCCTTCGAACCCCGGAGTCGTGGTGATCACGGCACAACCCGTTGGAATTTCTAAATCTTTAGGTCCTCTTCGCGACATTCACGGCTCGCTTCGTCTTGCTGCCGCTGGCTCCATCCCGGCCGGCTCGGTGCGTAGCAAGTATGTTCGGCGTGTGCGCGCGGCAGGCAATGCAGCCCTGCCTACGCTGCTGAGAGCGCTGTCCTCGACGAACAACAGCGAGGCGAGCTGGGCGTCGTTCCTGCTCGGACGCCTGGGTGGCGCGCGCGTGACGGATCGGCTCGCCGCACTGGTCGAGGATCGCGAGGTCGCGCCGGCCACGCGAGCCCGCGCGCTCGCACTCCTCGCCGATCTCGACGTCCAGCTCGAGAGCACGCAGCCGGCCCCGGCCGAGTCGTCGCTGCTCGAGAAGTCCGTCTCCGCGCTCGTGGGGCGCCTCGACAAGCCCGAAGATCTCGACGAGGCCATCGCGCTCATCGTCAGCCAGATCCCGGAAGGCGAGCTCCCGCAGATCGCAACGGAGCTGGCGCGCCATCGTGATCCGCGCGGTCGCGCGCTCATCGAGCGTCTCGCGGTGCAGGTCTCGCTCCTGCCAGAGACGCGCACCGAGATCCGCCAGATCCTCGCGTTACTCGACGGTGACAGCTCGCCGGAAGAAGACGAGGCGCGGCGTCCCACGCGCGCATCGCTCGAGCGAGCGCTCGACGACCTCGAAGCGGGCAAGACGCAGCGTGCTCGCCGGACGCTCGAGAAGCTCGCGCAGCGATCGCCGGACCGCGCGGAGATCCGCTCCGCGCTCGGCGTGTGCCTGCTCGAGCTCGAGGTCCTCGACGGCGCCATCGTGCACCTGGCGGCTGCTGCGAAGCTAGAGCCGGACGAGCCGCTGCACCGATGGAATGTCGCGTCCGCCATGAAGAGCGCCGATCGCGTCGGGGGTTGCTACCTAGCGCTGCGCCGCTACCTTGCGTCCGACGATCGCAGCGACGGGTCCATGGACCGGCTCGGCGAGGCGCGGCGCTTCGTGCGCGGGTACGAGGCGATGCTCCAGCACGCGCACCCCGGGGTGTCGCTCGGCGATTCCCTGCGTGGCGAGGCGCTGTTCGCGGAGGCGCATGCGGAGCTCGAAGAGGGCCGTGGCGACGAGGCGCGCGTCGGCTTCGAGGCGGTGCTGCGGCTGCAGCCGCGCCACCACCCGAGCTGGGCTCTCCTCGGCGCGGCATTCGCAGGCATCGGTCGCACCGGCGATGCGCGCGGCTGCCTCGCGCGCGCGCTCGAGCTCCAGCCGGGCTACGCGCTCGCGCAGAAGCACCTGTCGCTGCTCGACCCGTCCTGAGGCTGGCTATCGGATCGAGCGTCGACGAACGCGCGGATTGCGGAGGACGTCATCGGATCGAAGAGATGTTGCTCGAAGCCGGCCTCGTACGCGCGGAAGGTGTCTCGCTCCGGGGGCCCACGCACTCAATGCCACGAGCGTGAAGGCCGACGAGGGACGGAGCGCCCGGATCGCGCGCGCGAGCTCGTATCCGTTCGTGTCGGAGAGTGAGATGTCGAGGAAGAGAATTCCCGGATTGAACGCCTCGTACGCGTCGAGGACCGAGGCCGCATCGTGCACCACGAGCACGGTCTCCCCCATGCTCTCGACGACGAGCGCGACGGTCCTGGCTTCATCCACGTTGTCGTCGACGACGAGCACACGTTTCATCGCTCCCGATGACAAGC
>JAYTLP010000402.1:0-5045 GCA_043729375.1 Myxococcales bacterium | reverse complement strand
GGCTCTGCCGCCCCGACCCGTGACGGATGCCCCGTCCGTATGCGTCCCGCTCGATTTCGACGGCAAGGTCGTCGGTCTCATCTCGGTGTGGGAGCTCTTGTCGCAGAAGACAGAGCTCGCCGAGGTCGACTTCGAGCTGTTCAAGTTGCTCGGCGATCGTGCGGGGTCGGAGCTGCAGAGCGCCCGCCTGCACTCGGAGCGGCAGGGCCGCCCGCTCGCACTCTGGCGCGCGGCTGACCTGGTGTAGCCGATGCCGACCGCGCTCGTGGTGGAAGACTCTCCGACGATGAGGCAGCTCATCGTCTTCGCCTTGCATTGCGTGCGAGGGCTCTCGGTCGTCGAAGCGTCGGACGGCGTCGATGCGCTGCGCAAGCTCGCCGCCGGCGCGCTCGACATCGTCCTGACCGACCTCAACATGCCAATCATGGATGGGCTGAAGCTCGTCCGACGGATTCGCTCCGACGAGGCGCTGAAGCACATCCCCATCGTGATCATCACGACCGAGGGCGCCGAAGCGGATCGCCAGCGCGCGCTCGCGCTCGGCGCCAACGCGTACATCACGAAGCCGATCCAGGCGCCGCAGGTCATCGCGAAGGTCCGCGAGCTGCTTGCGCTCTAGGTCGTCCCGGCGACGATCCAGCCGAGGTAGGCCGGCAACCCGTCCGTCACGTCGAGCGCGATGAGCTCGGGCAGCTCGTACGGGTGCAGGAGCGGCAGGCGCTGGCGCAACGCGCCCGTCCGCTTCGTGGTCTTCTTGATGAGGCAGACGATCTCTCGGGCCTCCTGCTCGCCGCCCTCCCAGCGGAAGACGGAGCGCGCGCCCGGAAGCTGTGTGACGCATACGGCGAGCCGCTGCTCGACGATCGCGCGGCACAGCCGCCTCGCGGACTCCGCGTCCGGGCAGCTCGTGATGGCAAGCGCGATAGGCATGTCCTGGTTGGTCCTATACAGTTGAAGCCGTGAAGCGGCGACCGGCACTCAAAACGACGCTGTCCCTCGTGCTGGCAGTGCTCATCGGAGCCGCGGGACCGGTCGCCCAGGGGCAGCAGCGCGACACCGACGCGCGCGCCGAGTTCCGGCTCGGCAAGGCCGCCTACGAGCAGAAGAGCTTCCAGGAGGCGCTCGAGCACTTCAAGAAGTCGTACACGCTCTCCGGGGAGGCGGCGCTGCTCTACAACATCGCGTCGGCGCAGCAGAGCCTCGATCACCCGGGTGAGGCGGCCCAGTCTCTGCGTGATTACCTCACCGCACGTCCCCAGGAGCCGGACCGGGTGGAAGTCGAGCGCCGTATCCAGGCGCTCGGCCAGGCTCAGGTCATCCGCGACCGCGAAGTCGCGCAGCGCCTCGCGCTCGAGACCGAGGCGGCCGAGCGGCAGCGCAAGCAGATCGAGCTCGACAAGCTGCGCGCGGAGCCCGCACCGGGCTGGCTCACCGAAGCGGATGCGGAGAAGCGCGCGTCGCTCGCGGCCGAACGCGAGCGGCGTCACCGCAAGCACGTGGCAGTGGGGCTCGGCGCGGGCCTCGGTACGCTCGCCGTCGCAGGCGTCGTCATCGGCGTGGTCTGCGGGCTCGGCTACTGCGCCGGGGCGCCATCCAAGGACTTCGACTTCGGCAAGACCACCGTCACGCCGTAGCTTCGCTTTTGCCCCCGTCGCTCTTCCCTCGGCGCGAGTCCTCGTCCATGCTCCGCGGCGCCAAGATGCTCATCGTCCAGAAATACGGTGGTACCTCCGTCGGCTCGGTGGAGCGCATCCGCGGCGTAGCGCGCAGGTGCCTCGCCACGCAGCGAGCCGGACACGACGTCGTCGTCATCGTCTCGGCAATGTCCGGCGAGACCAATCGCCTGCTCGCCCTCGCTCGCGAGGTCAACGACTCCCCGCCTCCAGAGGCAGAGCGTGAGCTCGACGTGATCGCGTCGACGGGCGAGCAGGTGTCCGTCGGCCTCGTGTCGCTCGCGGTCCAGAAGGAAGGCGGCCGCGCGCAGTCGTTCATCGGCTCGCAGGTGCGCATCCTCACCGACTCGGCGTTCACACGCGCACGCATCAAGTCCATCGACGGCGAGAAGATTCATGCGGCCCTGCGTGAGGGGAAGATCGCCGTCGTCGCAGGCTTTCAGGGACAGGACGAGGGCGGCAATGTCACCACGCTCGGGCGTGGTGGCTCGGACACGAGCGGCGTCGCCATCGCGGCAGCGCTCGGTGCCGATGTGTGCGAGATCTACACAGACGTCGACGGCGTCTACACGACCGATCCGAACATCTGCGCGAACGCGCGCAAGATCTCGCGCATCTCGTACGAGGAGATGCTCGAGCTCGCGTCACTCGGTGCAAAGGTGTTGCAGAACCGTTCGGTCGAGCTCGGGATGAAGCACGGAGTCAAGATCCACGTGCGCTCGAGCTTCAATGACAGCGAGGGGACGTGGGTCGTCCCGGAAGAGGAAACGATGGAAGCCGTGCTCGTGTCGGGAGTCACCGCAACGAAGGACGAGGCCAAGCTCACGGTCGTCGGCGTGCCCGATCGCCCCGGCGTCGCCGCAGCGATCCTGAAGCCGCTCTCGGCCGCAGGGATCGTGGTCGACATGATCGTTCAGAGCGCCAGCGATGCGGGTCGCACCGACATGGCGTTCACGGTCCCGAAGAGCGATCTAAAGCGCGCGGTCGAGCTCGTACGCGGCGTGCTGCCGGAGCTCAGTGACGGCGCCATCCGCACGGAAGAGTCCATCGCCAAGGTCAGCGTCGTCGGCGTCGGCATGCGTTCGCATGCCGGCGTCGCGCAGCGCATGTTCGAGCTGCTCGCCGAGGAGGGCATCAACATCGGCGCGATCACGACCTCTGAGATCAAGATTTCTGTCGTCGTGCAGCAAAAGTACGCGGAGCTTGCCGTGCGCGTGCTCCACGACGGCTTCGGCCTCGGCAAGCCTCCGGCGTAGCAACTCGCTGAAGGCGTTTCCCGCGAGCAACTTCGGCGCTCCGTCGGCGATGACCGTGACGTGCGCTCGCTTGTCCTGTGTCTGCTCGTACTCACCTGCGTCCAGCTCCGCGTGGCCTGGCTGCGGCTCGTCGGTCCTGCGCCGCTCGGAGCGCCGCTGGTCTCGCGCACCGCGTATGCGACCGAGAGTGTGGGCAACGGGCTGGTGTGCACCCCCGTGCCGCGTGCCTCCCGGAGCTGCCGTGACAGCCGGTCATGCGGAGCGATCTCGGTGGAGCGCCGCCTCCTGCTCGGTGTGCCACTCGATCCTCGGCACATGAGCGTTCGCGACTGGGAAGCGCTGCCGCAGATCGGTCCGGCTCGCGCACGCGCGCTGCACGCAGCATTCGCTTCCGGCACGTCATGGCGCCAGGTACGTGGGCTGGGTGCACGGCTGACCGAGGCCCTTGCGGCGCGGCTCGACGTGGAGTCGCGTTCTGACATATGCTCCTTGGGCTCATGGCCGACGACATCGAGCGGGTACGACAGGCTGCACTGAAAGACCCGACCCAGCTCGTTCGCTTCGCGGACCTGCTCGTGGCCTCGGGTCGTTCGGAAGAAGCGGTCCAGGCCTGCCGCAAAGGACTCTCGCAGCGCCCGGACGACGTGCCCCTGCGCCTCGCGCTCGGCCGCGCGCTGTCCGCCGCGGGCCAGCTCGAGGAGGCACAGGCAGCACTCCTCGATGCTGTTGCGCGGCAGCGGCGTGCCCAGGCTACCCGGGGCGTGCCGGAGGTCCCGGCTGCGCCGGCACCTCCCAGACCTTTGTCGAGTCCGACGGTCCCTGCGGTGGTACGCGCGCCGGCCGGCGGAAGCTTCTTCGCCGGCTCCATGGTCCCTGATTCGGGTCCCGTCATCGAGGATCCCTCCATCGAGGAGGAGATCCAGCTGCCGACGACGACGGGCGTCCCCGGTCGCGAGGACGAGCCGGCGGGCTTCGACGAGCTGACCGGGTTCGAGGACGACGCGCCGACCAGCGTTGCGATGGCCGAGCAGATCGTCGTGCCGCGTCGCCCCGAACCGCGCGCCGTCGAGCCGCGCCCCGCCACGACGCTTCCGCAGCGCGAGCCCCAGCGCCAGCCGGTGGCGCCGCGCGAGCCCGTCCTTCCGCGAGACCCCGAGCGGGTGACGACGCTACCGCAGCGCGCGGAGAGCCGACAGCGGCCGGCAGCTGTCGCGCCCCCGCATCGTCCCGCCGAACGGCCGCGTCGCATGTCGCCGATTCCGGAGGCGCCCCAGCGTCCGGTGCGCAAGGGGCCCATCGATCTGCGGGCGACGGCTCGGGGGCTGCTGGGCGACCTCGTAGCAGAGGACTCGCAGGCCCACGCCGTCGACGAGATGCCGAACCCCGTGCCCGACGAGATGACGCGGGCGTGGGATGCGCGCCGCAACCGCGCATTCGTGTGGTTGTGGGTTGCGCTCGTGCTCCTGTCTGGCGGGATCGCCGGCGGGTACTTCTACCGCGCGCGCGAGCGTGCGCGCCTCCTCGCCATCGCCGTCGCGCGCGCCGATGAGCGCGTGCTCGAGGCCACCGCGGACGGTGACTTCGCAGCGCGTGACGCCTACGCCGGCGCGCTGCGCTCCGAGCCGAAGATGCGCAAGTACGCCGCGATGGTCGCACTCGCCGCAGCGCGCCTTGCAGCGGATCAAGGCGAAGACACCGAGGCGGCAGGGTGGGCCATGATCAAGCGCTCGGAGCGGGAGGCGCAGCGGCAGAAGGCGTCTCCCTCCGATGTGCGCACGGATCACGACATGCGCCAGGCGCGTGCGCTGCTCGCACTCGCGCGGGGCGAGAGCTGTCCGCCGCTCGTCGAGGCGGAGGACGGCGACATCGCGGCACGCTGTGCGCTGCAGCGCGGCGACACGGACGCTGCTCGCAAGATCCTCTCCGACACACTCAAGGCCACCGGCGACAACAAGAACGCGCGCGCGCTGCTGGCCCTCGCTTCGCTCGAGCTCGGCGCCGGCGATCTGGACGCGGCCGACTCCGCGTTCGGCAAGATCCTCTCGGCCTATCCGAGCCACCCGCGCGCTGTCGTGGGCCGCCTGATGGTCGGCATCGAGCGCGGGGAGTCCCCGCA
>JAYTLP010000401.1:0-4140 GCA_043729375.1 Myxococcales bacterium | reverse complement strand
TGTTCGAGGTCAACGAGGCCGCCTCGCTCATCCAGGAAGCCGCACACGAGGACGCGAACATCATCTTCGGGTCGGTCATCGACGCCAGCTTCGTCGACGAGGTCCGCATCACCGTCATCGCGACGGGTTTCGATCGCGCGGCGATGGTGATCGACGAGCCGATGCCGCGTCGCCACCAGACCCAGATGCCGATGCAAATGCCGTACGTGGCCCGCTCGTCGAGCAGCCCGTCGGTCGAGCAGCGCACGCAGATCGCGATTCGCGAGCAGGTGCCTCGCGCCGATGCCACGCCCGTGACCGCGCCGGTCCGTCCGTCCGCCTCGCAGCCCTCCATCGCGGTCTCCGACCGCTCGGATCGCAGCGATCGCTTCGAGCGCATCCCATCGTCGCCGGGCATGCCCGCGCTGCCGGTGCGCGTCGGCGGTGGTCTGACGGGTGCGGAGGAGTGCGAGCTCGACATCCCCGCGTTCCTGCGTCACCCGCCGCGCACCAGCCTCGACTAGCGCGGCGTGCTGTTCGAGGGTCACGCACGACTGCTCCTCGTCGTACACGCACTCCTCGGCGGCACGCTCGTGGCGCTCACCACGCACCACCTCGTCTGGATCATCCGCTCGCGAAGGGCGCGGCGCTCGGGGGAGCCGCGCTTCGCGCTCCTCGCGAGCGTTTTTTTCTGCCTGACGTTCCTGCTCGGCTCGGTGGTGTACCCGACGTACCGCGTGCGCGTGCGTGCCGAGCTGCTCGATTCGCCCGCCGCCGTCTCCCGTGAGATCGGCGCGCGCACGGCACCGTCTCCGTCGTTTGCAGCGCCCCGCGTCGCTCGTCTCTTCGACGTGAAGGAGCACCTCGTCGCGCTCGGCCTCTTCGCGAGCCTGGCGCTCTACGGGCTCTCGCGTCGCGCGAGCCCGGCCGATCCGGAGGCGCGCATCCTCTACGTGGGCCTCGCGAGCTTCTGCTGCGCCACCACGTGGTGCGGCGTGGTGATCGGGCTGTACACCGCGTCGATCCGCGCGGTCGGAGGCTTCGGATGACCCGCACGCCCGCCTTGTTCGTACTCGGGGCCTCGCTCGGTGCGATCGCGCCCGGGTGGGCCCGGGTTCCGATCCTGCTCTACGCGCCCGTGGAGCGGAGCGTGCGGTGGGCCACGCTGGGCGCACCGGGCGGTCCTCGCATCGAGATCACCTTTTACGGGATCTACCTGCTCGCCGCCTGCTGTGCGCTCGCGCTCTCGCTCGTCGGCGTGGTGTGGGACCGTCGCTTCGAGGGGCACTCGCCGCTGGTCACGGCCTGGGCGCTGACCGCGCTGGCCGTCGCCACCGCATACCAGCTGTGGAGCGTCTGGCCGTAGATCCCCGATTGCGGGTTCTCACGTATGCTCGAGGCATGAGGACGTGGCTGCCCCTGCTCGCGCTCTTCGCAGCGTGCAACGACACCCGGTCGCCGGATGTCGCGCCGGAGCCGAAGGTGCTGTACCGGTTCGCAGCGATCGCGGACTACGGCACCAATGACAGCGCGGAGCGCAGCGTGGCCGTCCTCGCGAAGAGCTGGAAGCCCGACTTCTTCATCACCCTCGGCGACAACAACTACGAGTACGGCCAGGCGGAGACCATCGACGCCAACATCGGCAAGTACTACGGCGAGTACATCGGGCAGTACCACGGCTCCTTCGGCAACGGGGCAGTGCAGAACCGCTTCTGGCCGAGCCTCGGCAACCACGACTGGAACACGATGCCGGGGGGATCGGTGCAGCCCTACCTCGACTACTTCCCCGCGCTCCCGAACAACGGCCGCTACTACGACTTCGTGATCGGTGACGTTCACTTCTTCAGCATCGACTCGGACAAGCACGAGCCCGATGGCATCACCTTCGACTCGCTGCAGGGTCACTGGCTGCAGGATCGGCTGAAGGCCGCGACCGAGTGCTACAAGGTCGTCTACTTCCATCACCCGCCCTACAGCTCCGGCAACCCGGACTACACCGTCGAGTCGATGCGCTGGCCGTTCCGCGACTGGGGTGCCGACCTCGTGCTCTCCGGGCACCAGCACCAGTACGAGCGCATGCAGATCGACGGCGTCACGTACGTGGTCGCGGGCCTCGGCGGTGCGCTCAACCGCTTCGATTTCTTCGCGACGCAGCCCGGCTCCGTCGTGCGGTTCAATGCGACGTTCGGCGCGCTGCGCGGGCTCATCACCGACCAGGGCCTCGTGTTCGACTTCGTGGGGACGCACGGCTTCGTGGTCGATTCGTTTCGCATCGACAAGAAGTGCGGGTCGCTCCCGACGCGATAGAGCTTGATTGGAGATCGAGCAGTCCGTAACGTGCCGCCAACCCGAACGACTCGCCACCCTCGGCGGGCGCTCACAACGGAGGCAGTACACGATGGCGAAGACTGGCAAGGCGGCACCCGCGGCGAAGAAGGCGAAGAGCAGCGGCCCGAAGGAGATCCTGGTCGTTGGCTCGAAGATGAAGGACGTCGTGAAGGCGGCGGGTTGCATGTCCTCGGGCGAGCTCATCGAGGCCGTCTCCGAGAAGGTCCACACGATGCTCGCCGCGGCCACGCAGCGCGCCCGGGACAACGGTCGCTCCACGGTTCGCCCGTACGATCTGTAGGCGACTCTCGCTCGATCGAAGGAGCCTCGTCGCATACCCGCGACGAGGCTTTTTCGTATTCGAGCGTTGCTACGCGGGCAGGAACGCGAGCAAGGCGTCGAGCGGCAGGTTCGGACGGAGCGTGCCGCCGCACACCGCGCAGAGGCGCCCGGCCTCGAGTCGGGCCGCCGTCTCGAGTCGGTCGGACACGGGAAGCTCCTCCTCGTAGGCGTCTTCGCAGGTGTCGCAACGCAGCGCGACGGCGAGCGTGCCGATGCGCGCGCGCTTGCCCAGCAAAGACGGCATTCGACTCGCGAGATCGCCGAGCCACGAGGGGCACGCGCGCAGCGTGACCGTGCCGAGCTCGTCGAGCGCTGTGCGCAGCTCGATGAAGCGGTCGAGCTGCGCGTCGTCGAAAGGTGAGAGGTCGCGCACGACGAGCGTGGAGTCGCCGTCTGCCCCGAGCAGTGTGGAGAGCGCTGCCAGCGCCGGGCCCTCCACGAGCGCACCGCCGAGCGCCGCGGCGCGGACGCCGAGGTCCGGCCGGGGGCGGAACGAGAGCCCCTCGGGCACACCGCCGACGGGTGCCAGAACGTTGGTGAGCGCGACCCGCAGCGCGTCCGAGACGTCCTCGAACGAGACGGCCGCGCGCTCGCCGACGGCGCGTACCACTTTTGCACGGACGGGGAGCGCATCGCGCCCCGGGAGCTCGACGGTGATGGCGAGGGCGTCACCCACGACGAGCGCACGCCGGGTGCGGAGCGCTGCACCGCCCATCGAGAGGTCGAGCGTGCGGCCGATGCGCGTGCCGTCGACGTCCGCGATGCGCGCGGCGACGGGCTGACGCAGCGAGCGGCGCCGCGGGGTGTCGATGACCTTGCCGAGGATCTCCTCGAACGCGCCGCCCACGAACGGCAGCTCGATGACCGCCGCGAAGCCCTGCTCGCCCAGCTCGTCGCGCGCTTCGGCCGAGGCCACGAGGACGGTGGGGATCCGCTCGTCGAGCGTGGCAAGCTCGTCGAGCACATCGCGCGCGTTGCCGTCGGGGAGCAGCGGCTCCACGAGGCAAAGGTGCGCGCCCTCGCGAGCGACCACCATGAGCTGTTCGATGGTGGTGACGTCGATGAGCGTGAGGTCCGAGCGCTGCAACAGGTCGCGCTCGAGCGACAGCGCCAGCTCCGGGGTAAGCGCCGAGACGATTCGCAGCATCACGCTGTTCCCCGGCCATCGAGCGCACGATCGAGCGCTGCGCGCATCACGTCGATCGGCGCAGGGCGGCCCGTGAAGCGCTCGAACGCCATGGCGCCCTGGTGCAGCAGCATCGTGTCGCCCGCCTGGGCCTGGAGGCCGCGCGCCTCGGCCGCGCGCGTGAGCGGGGTCGAACGTCTTGCCACGAGGTCGAGCACGACCGCGGATGAAGGCAGCGCATCCACCGACCAGGCGGGCGGTGCATCGCCGAGCCCGAGCGGCGTGGCGTCGACGACGAGGTCGGTCTCTGCGAATGCCGAGGCTACGATGGGCTGGCTGCGATACGAGCGCGCCCCGACGTACAG
>JAYTLP010000400.1:0-6048 GCA_043729375.1 Myxococcales bacterium | reverse complement strand
GTGGAAGAGCGATCTGCTGCGCGCGATGTACGCGGTCACCGATGGCTTCTCGGGCCTCGACGGTACGTGGGACACGCCCGGCACCGGGATGAACTTTCTCGTGCACAACATGTGTCGGTTGCCCGGCTCGGGCGGCACGTGGATGGTGGCGAAGGGAGGCATGGGCGCCGTCGCGCACGCATTCGCCGATCGAGCACGCGCGCTCGGTGCGAAGATCGAGGTCAACGCGCGAGTCGAGAAGATTGTCGTCACGCGCGGCACGGCGACGGGAGTGCAGCTAGCGGACGGCCGCGAGTTGAAGGCGTCGACGATCGTGTGCAACGCCGACCCGTTCCGCATGCGCGAGCTGCTCGGGGCCGGCACGCTCCCTGCTGCGTACAACCAGCGCCTCGACGGCTACCGCCGTGATGGCACCACGTTCAAGGTGAACCTCGCGCTGCGCGGCTTGCCGAAGTTCACGTGCCTGCCCGACGACCACGGGCAGTTCGGCCCCACCATTCATCTCCTCCCCGACGAGAAGGACGTGATGCGGTCGTTGAAGGAGGGCTACGCGGCCGTGAAGGCGGGCAAGCTCGCCGAGTTCCCGACGATCGAATGGTACATCCACACCACCATCGACCCGTCGCTGCGAGATCCCGACGGGAACCACAACTCCGCGCTGTTTGTGCAGTGGGTGCCGTACGAGCTGGCCGGGACCACGTGGGAAGCCGAGCAGGACCGCTACGTGCAGCACCTCCTGTCCATCTGCGATCGCTTCGCACCGGGCACGAGCGATCTCGTGGTCGACACGTTCCCGCTGTCACCTCCGGGCATCGAGAAGTACTTCGGCATCACGCGTGGCCACATCCACCACGTCGACAACGCCTTCGGCTTCTCGGACCGCCTGCCGTATGCCACGCCAATCGCGGGCCTGTACTCCTGCTCGGCAGGCACGCACCCCGCAGGCTCCGTCATCGGTGCGGCGGGGCACAACGCCGCCCTGCGTGTGCTGAGGGATCTACGCCAGAGCTGACCGGGAACAAGCGGACGAAGAAACAATCCGCCGCCGCGCGACGCTACTTCGAAGCGGCCCTGCAAGGCCGGAGGCGAAAAACGACATCCGACGATACTCCTTCGTGGTCGGCGGTCCTGGTGCTCGAGCGCGAGCCAATGCCTCGTCATGCGGGATGTCCTCCCGACCGACGATCCCGTCAGGCAGCGCGCAGCTCGCTCGAGCGCACGGGCACGTAGCGCGCCGGCTGCGGGATGCCGAGCTCGGCACGCACCTCTTCCACCGGCCGCGCGAGCAGGGTTTCCCAGGCCACGACGGGGAGCCACGCCGCCTGGCGCCCGTGACGGTGCCAGGTTCGCATCAGCGAGCGCGTCCCCGGCACGTGGAAGAGCTTGACGGCCGCGATGAAGAGGATGAGCGCGATGGCCGGGTTCCGCGTCTGCGCGAAGAAGAACGAGAGCAGGCTGGCCTCGCCGAGGACGTCGCCCTGGAAGCCGGTGACGACGTGCCAGAGGTCGTGCGTGTCGCGCATCCGGGCATAGACGTAGTCCAGCGGCGCCGGCAGCTCGCTCGTCTTCGTCGTGCCGGCCTCCTGCGCCACGCGGATGCCGTCGGCGGAGATGTTCTCGCGCGTGACGAAGTCGAGGTACGCGCGACCGACCGAACCTTCGGGCAGCGCAGCGAGGGCGGTGCGATCGGCCAGCTCCGTCACGATGTCGGGGCGCGCCGCGAGCAGTGCGCGGCCACTTTCCGTTGCCTCCATGCGCGCCGCGATCCGGCTCAGGGTGCCGAACGACAGCGACTCGATGAGCGTGAAGACCTGCGGCAGATCGTCGGGATCGCGGGCGAGCGCGAAGGCAGCGCCCAGGGCACGGCGGGGATGGAACTCGATGATCCGGACGGGCATGGGAGGTCTCCGGGCTTCGTTCGCAGGATATCACTACTGACTTCGCTGTCAATAGTTACTGACAGCGTTGTTCGTAGCGCCCGGTGTAGAGTCTGGCGGTGCCTCGGTCCACCGACAAGCAGCCGCGCAGGCGTCGCGAGGTGGCAGTGGTCCGGGCGGAGATCCTCGACGCGGCCGAGCGGCGCATGATCGACGTGGGCCCGGACGGTGTGCGCCTGCAGGACGTGGCCGACGACGTCGGCACCTCGCACTCGAACGTGCTGCACCACTTCGGCAGCAAGGAGCTGCTGCTCGGGGCCCTCGTCGAGCGGGCTGTCGAGGGAATGCGCGGAGAGGTCGTGGAGGCGATCGCGAACGCCGACATGAGCGGCGATCGCCTGCGCAACCTCTTCGAGGCGCTTGCGCCCGTGCTCGGCGAGCGCGGGCATGCGCGGCTCATCTTCTGGCTGACGCTCGGCGGCCACGCGCCGAACGTGGGCTCCGAGTGGCTCGCGCAGGTGGTGGAGGCCACGCTCGCGCTCCGCAAGGCACGGGGCCAGAAGCTCACGGCCGCGCTGCTGCAGGAAACGCAGCACGCGGTCATGCTGGCTGCCCTCGCGCTCACCGGTGCCGCCGTGCTGTGGCCGACCATGACGGCCGACATGGGCATCGTCGACGTCGCCCTGTCGGCGACGCGATTTCGCCGGTGGCTTGCCGACATCCTCGTCGAGCGGATGGGGCTGGGACCCGCATAGCGCGCGAGGCAATGCGCCTCACCGTGACGCAATCGCGCTGAAGCCCGAAGCCGTCTCGGATGTTTACGGGCGGGCGCGCATGGCCTCCTCATTGCACGGAGCGTGTGGGTAATTTACACACACAGAAGGAAGCCCCCGATGAGCACCGTGAACAACACCAGCGTCGACCAGCTCAACAGCTTCCTGCGCGGCGAGCTCAGCGCAGTCGAGACGTATCGCATGGCGCTGGACAAGCTCGACAAGACCAGCTTCGCCCGCATGCAGCTTCAGTCCTGCATGGGCTCGCACCAGCAACGCGTAGACATCCTGAAGGGCAAGATCACCGAGCTCGGCGGCACCCCGGCCGATGGCTCGGGTGCATGGGGCGTGTTTGCCCAGGCAGTCCAGGGCGTGTCAGACGTCCTCGGCGACAAGGTCGCGATCTCGGCACTCGAGTCCGGCGAGGAACACGGCCTCGCCGACTACCGTCAGGACATGACGAAGCTCGAGGGCGACGCCCGTCAGCTGATCGTCGAACAGCTTCTTCCCAAGCAGGAGGAGACGCACTGGACGATCAGTTCACTCAAGAAGCAGCTCCGGTAATCTGGTCCTCGTCGACGAGTGGCCCCCTACGCGCCGGCCAGCACGGCGGCGTAACGGGCCATAACTTCGTTCACGTCACCGTCTGCTGCAAGGTGACCGCTGTCGATGAGGAGCGCACGCGAGCACAGCCGACGCACCATGTTCTCGTCGTGAGAGACGAACAAGATGGTGACGCCGTCGGCACGCAGTGCCTCGATCTTCGCGAGGCACTTGTCCTGGAACGCCTGGTCGCCCACCGCGAGGACCTCGTCGACGAGCAGCAGGTCCGGGTCGGTGTGCACGGCGACAGAGAAGCCGAGCCGCGCCATCATGCCCGACGAGTAGTAGCGTACCGGAGTGTCGAGAAAGTCGTCGAGCTCCGCGAAGCTGGAGATGGTGCTCATGCGGCAATCCACATCCTGCGGTGAGAGCCCGAGCGCCGCACCGTTGATACGAGCACATTCGCGGCCCGTCATGTCGGGCTGGAAGCCTGCGCCGAGCTGAAGCAGGGGTGCGATGCGGCCGCGGACCGCGATGTATCCCTCGCTCGGATACGCGGCGCCGGCGACGAGCCGGAGCAGCGTGCTCTTTCCCGAGCCGTTTTTTCCCACGAGCGCGACCGTCTCGCCGCGGTTCACCGTGGCGCTCACGTCCCGGAGCGGCCAGAAACGCTTGTCGACGGCCTTCTTCAGCACGAGGG
Organism: Myxococcales bacterium; assembly: GCA_043729375.1. Taxonomy (GTDB): domain Bacteria; phylum Myxococcota_A; class Polyangia; order Palsa-1104; family Palsa-1104; genus JBDTCO01. Next base: position 2,155 of record JAYTLP010000400.1, on the reverse strand, counting down.
AGACGAGGTTCCGCAGCAGGAACGGCGGATGGTCGAAACGGCGGAAGCTCTTGCCCACGCCGCGCAGCTCGAGGATCGGCTCAGACATGGTCGAGCATCTCGCGCTCGTGACGCTGGAACAGCGCGGTACCGAGGAGTGTCACGACCAGCGTGGGCACGACCAGGTGGATCCATGCGGACAGTGATGGCGCCTCGGCATGCATCACGATGCCGCGGAGCATCGTCACGACCCCATAGAGCGGGTTCCACGAGAGCAGCGAGCGCCACGTGTCGGGCAGGAGGGACGGCGGGTACACGATGGGTGTGAGCCAGTAGAGGATCGAGAGGCCCGTGGAGACGATATACGCGACGTCGCGGTAGATGACATTGAGCGCCGCGATGGCGAGCGCGGCGCCCGACAAGAGCGTCACGAGCACGAGAATCACCACTGGCACGAGCATCAGCGCGAGCGATGGCCGGAAGGCGTCGGGGAAGAACGGGATCAGCGCCACCAGCGCGAGCGACTCGATGGCTGCGTTCACCCCGTAGCTCAGCACCGACGACATCGGCAGGAGGACGCGGGGAAACACGGTGCGCTTGACGAGCTCGGCGTTCGCGACGAACGCGATGGTGGCGGCGTTGAGCGACGACGACACCCACTGCCACACGAGCAACCCGAGCAGGAGGAAGACGGGAAAGCTCGGCTCCGTGGAGCGAAACGCGCGCGTGAAGACGAGGCTGAGGATCGCCATCATCACGAGCGGCTGCAGCAGCGACCACAGCACGCCGAGCGCCTGTGCCCGATAGCGCGCGCGGAAGTCGTTGCCGACGAAGAGGCGCAGCAACGACACGCGTTCGCTCATCCACGGCGTCGATGCCGGCACGTACGTCTCGCCCTCGCGACGGCACGAGCGCGAGCCCGTCGGGGTGCGGATGGTCCACAGCGTGGGCAGCGCGCGTGGCGTCATGGAGCTCGGCATGCGCGGACGAGCAGCACGATCGGCGGCACGACGGTGACGAGGCCCTCGGCGAGGTCGGAGACCGCGACGAGCAAGGGGTTGTCGAGGCAGCTCATGGGCAGGACCAGCGCGTAGTAACACACACTCGACACGAGGTACGCGCTCAGCGCGGGGCGCGTGTGCGTGTCACCGTGCATCGCAGGGAGCACGACCACCAGCGGGAGGGCGTACCACGACTGCGCCCAGCCGTGCAGTGCCAGGAAGTAGACGAAAAGTCCGCGCACGATCCATGCGAGCTGCTCCTCGCGGGAAGAGGTCTCCGCCGCGCGCAGGCTGGCATAAGCGAGCCACGCGGCACCGACGAGACGGAAGACGATCCCCGTGGCCCACGCGGCCGTACTCATGTGCAGCACGAAGCGGAACACGATGCGCGGCAGGCACTCGAACGAGCGCGTGCAGTGGTCGAACGGGACGTCGGGCCGGCCGACGATGCGCGCAAGTGCATCGAGCGGGCCGTCGGCGAGCTGTGCCATCACGAGGAGCGCAACGCCTGCGAGCGGCAGGATACCGGCGAGCGCGAGGCGACGAGCGCGAGGCGACGGGAGCCGCGCGAGCACGAGCGCGAGGAGCACGGGCGCGGCGTAGATTGCGGCCGTGGCCTTCACGAGCATGCCGCTGCAGAGCACGAGCGCAGCGACGAGCGGCCGCTTGCCCTGCCAGCACACGAGCGCGACCGCCGCGATGGGTACGAGGAGGGCATCGTTGTGCGCTCCGACCGTGGCCTCGACGATCGCAAGCGGACACAGCGCGACCGTCGAAAACGCGTCGCGCGTCCTTCCGACGATGAGTGCGCCGACCAGGATCGCGAGGCACGCGACGAGCTGGTGCGCGTGCAGTGCCGCGACGAGGTTGTCCTTCGTCGCATGGCCGATGAAGGAGGCGAGCCCGTTCCACGCGGGGCCATAGGCGCTCGTGCCGAGCCGCCACGCGGGGACGAGCGGCACGAGGAACGGGTGATCGGCGCCGAGCGCGGACGTGACGTCGCGGCTGGTCGGCGCGCCGAGCGCCAGCGCGCGTCCGACGGCCACGTACATCAGCGGATCCGACGACAGGAACGGCACCCCGAGCAGGGAGATCGCATGCGCGGCGACGACGACCATCGCGTGGACGCCGTGCTTCCATGCCCACGCCAGCAGCAGGACTGCGACGACGTACAG
>JAYTLP010000399.1:0-3227 GCA_043729375.1 Myxococcales bacterium | reverse complement strand
GGCTCCGTGCCGCCGGGGAGGATCGCCACGGCGACCTCTTTCACGTCGGTGCCGGTGTCGGCGAGCGTGATCATCGCGATGGTCGGCGTCGACGTCGTGTCGCCGAAGAGCGACACGCCCGCCTGATCTTTCGAGAGCTGCCAGAGGAAGCGCGGCACCTTCGGATTGGTGACGTCGAGCGCGTAGTAGAAGCTGCCCGCCGCGCCGCCGCCGGCCACGAGCACCGAGCTCCACTGTACGGGGAGGCCGTGGCGACGCTCGTAGACGGGCGGGACCGAGCTGATCAGGACCTGCCCCGGCACGTCGGCGACCACCGGCGCTCCGTCGAGCAGCAGCGCTTGGCGATCGTACGAGCTGAGCAGGTTCGGTAGAACCGTCGGCGGGAAGAAGGACCAGAGCTCGTTGTTCGCGAGCTGATCGACCTTGAACGGGTCCGAGGGATCGCTCGCCGAGATCTCGAAGCCGTGGAGCTGGCCGTCGGTGGTCGCGGTGTAGAGCATGATCGGGCGCTTCACCTGCTGCGCCACGAAGGCGTCGTAGGTGTCGTCGCGGAGCAGCTCGCGCGGCGGCGTCGAGACGGCCGGCGTCGAGTGGTAAATGCTGCCGAGCTTGCTGCAGACCGCGCCGTTGCCCGCGCAGACGGCCTTGTCGCGGGTCTTCGGCCACGCCGAGGTGCCGACCTCCCAGCTCAGGAGCGCGGTCGTGCAGGCGGAGCCGCTCAGCCCGCCCGCGGCCCCGAAGGCCGAGGTGCACGCGGCGGGCGGCGCCACCGGATCGATCCCGAGCGCCGCGCTCGACGACGCCATCTGGCTGATGAAGCCGCTCGTGCTCTGCAGCGTCATGCCAGTCGCGCCTTGCGCGTACGTGCCGAGCCCGTCGTCGACGGCGAGGCCGGGGCGGATCGTCCCGTCGGAGTTCACCTTGGTGCCGACGGTCGGCGCGATGAAGCTCAGGAACTGGCGCGGGTGCGCGGGGTCGTTGAAGTCGACGTTCTCGCCGAAGTCGTCGCCGCTGCTGATCGCCGGGTTCTGCGGGCTCGCGACGTTGCCGGCGCCGCAGGTGAAGCGCTCGCGCTTGAGCTGGCCGCGCCAGAGGCTCCCCGTGGCGTCAGCCGTGAACTGCGCGATGAAGCGATAGCCCGCGGCCTGCGCGCCGTTGCCCTGCGCCGCCGTGGTGCTCACCGGCGCGAACACCGGGATGGTGCGCGCCGTCGAGCCCGAAGAGATGCTCCCGAGGATGTTGGAGAGCACCTGTTGCAGCGCGACCGGATCGTCGGCGAAATACGCGTGCTGCGTGCCGCCGGCGACCGCGAGCTTGGAGAGATTGCAGCACGGGATGAGCGCCGCGGGCGGGTTCGCGCAGAGCGCCTGGTTCGTCTGGTCGAGCTGCGTGCAGCTCGTCAGCGGCGGGACGAGCGAGCTCAGCGCCGAAGGGTTGGAGACGGCGAACCCGACCACGAAGGTATCGATGGCGTTGTTGCCCGGCTGGCCCGCGAGGGCCAGAGCGGTGCTGACGGCCGTCGGATACGGGCAGACGCCGTTACCCTGCGTGCAGCTCGGCCGGAGATCGTAGTCAGGGCCATTGGCGCCGTCGGTCAGGAAGATGATGTATTGCTTGCGGCACCCGCCGGTGAAATACGGATCGTTCTTGGGGCCGAAGGGCTTGGAGGTGTTCTGATCGGTGTCGGCGTCGGTGGTGAAGAAGGCGCGCGCGTCGTCGAACATGCCCGACGTCGGCGTGGCGCCGTAGGGGCGCATCGCGATCAGCGCCTCCTGGATGTGATCGTTCGTGGTGTGAACCGCGGTGAGCGACGCGTCCCAGGCGCCGAAGGGGATGAGTCGACCTTCCCACGGCGGCGCCGCCGGGTTGCGCGCCCCGACCTCGAACGCGGCAGAGGCACAGCTGGGCGGGTTGCCCTTGCCATAGCCGGCGCTCCCCGGGTTCCAGCCCTGGTAGTAGCTCCACATCCCCTTCATGCCGCCCGGGTAATCGACGGAGCTGCTGAGGAGACCGGTGCTCTGATCCGGCAGCGTGTCGAAGGTCATCATGCCGAACCGCACGCGGTCGCGGAACGTGTCGAGGAGACCATCGCTCTTCTGCGACCACGTGGTGCAGGCGTTGCCGAGGGAGTCGTGATAGGCAATCGAGTTACCGGGCCAATCGTACCAGTTGGCCGACGGGACGCCGGGGCCGGGCGTGCACCCGTTGGAGTACATGCGGTTGAATGGCAGGTAATACGAATAGTCGTACGGAGCGAGCCACGTCGCCGGAGGCGGGGTGACGCCGAGGCCATACTCCGTCTTGAACGCGGCGGTGTTGCGCGCGGTGGCGTTGCACTTGAACCCGTTGATCGTGCCCGTGAGCACCGACACGAGGCTCGTCCAGCGGTTCTGCTCCGACGGCGTGGTGGTCAGATCGCAGGCCGTCGTCGCCGGGGTGCCTGGCAGGACGTTGTTGCCCGCCGCGTCCGGGTGGATCAGGTACTCCATGGTACCCGACGTATCGATCATCAAGAGCACGTTCGGCAGCGGAGGATCGATGTCGAGCTGCGCGCGCGCGGAGCCGGACCACCCGCCGAGCGCGAGGGTCACGACACCGCCGGTGAGGAGGACTCGTTTCAGCGTTCGCATGGCGCCTCCCAATCGATCTTCGAGTGTATCACAGCTGCCTCAAATCGGTCCCACGCGAAGGAACGCGCGGGAAAGCTCGGTGCTCTGGCTTCCGCTCGCCGAGGGGTCGAGCGAGTTCCCCCCGGTGTTCTTCGTGCGGATCTGCGCGATCGCCGTCGCGGTGACGTCGTAGAACTGCGGGGCCTGCGCGCCGGCGTTCGCCAGCATGCCCGCCTGGGGCGCGGCGGGGCCGCTCACGTCGGTGAGCTCGACCCAGAAATAGCCTTCGATCGTGGGCGATCCGAGGCTGTACGGCGAGAGCACGTGATCGCCGCCGGGGACCATCTGGGTCTCGATCTCGTCGTATGAGAGGCGGTAGCAGGTGGGGCGCGGGAGGTTCGCCGCGGGCACGGCCACGTTCTTCTGCGCCATGCAGAGGCCGTAATCACCGAACGTCGGATCCGACGCATGGGTGATGTAGCTCGACGGGCTGGTCTGGCCGCTGGGATCGGGCGAGAGCTTCGCGACCGCGAGGAGCATCGCATACTCGGTCATGTAGTGCGTTTGCGTCATCTGCCGCTCGTTGCCGCTCGCCGCGGTGCCGAGCGAGGCAGAGCG
>JAYTLP010000398.1:0-6211 GCA_043729375.1 Myxococcales bacterium | reverse complement strand
ACGCTCGAGCCCGGCCACATCGCGAACGACTCCGTGATGCGCATACCCGTCTTCGCCTCGACGTCGAGGAGCCGCCACAGCGTCCCCTTCTCCGTGTGGTCGGGACAGGCGGGGTAGCCGGCCGCGGGGCGGATGCCGCGGTACGACTCGCGGATGAGCTGCTCGGGCGCGAAGTGCTCGTCGAGCCCGTAGCGCCACTCCTTGCGTACGCGCTCGTGCAGGTGCTCGGCGAACGCCTCCGCGAGGCGATCCGCGAGCGCCTCGGCCATGATCGCGTTGTAGTCGTCGTGCTTCTCGCGAAAGCGCTTGCACAGCGCGTCGAGCCCGATGCCGGTGGTGACGGCGAACGCGCCGAGGTGGTCCGCGTGCGAGCCCTTCGGTGCGATGTAGTCCGACAGGCTGCGCAATGGCTCGCCGACGGTGCGTCGCGTCTGTTGACGCAGGAAGCAGAACCGCTCCTGCACGTGCGTGCGGCTGTCGTCGGTGTACAGCTCGACGTCATCACCGACGGCGTTGGCCGGGAAGAGCCCGTACACCGCGCGTGCCGAGAGGAGCTTCTCCGCAATGATGACGTCGAGGAGCGCGTTGGCCTCGGCGAAGATCGTGCGGGCCTGCTCGCCATAAGTCTCGTGCTGGAGGATCTTCGGGTAGACGCCTTTCAGCTCCCAGGTGTGGAAGAACGGCGTCCAGTCGATGTAGTCGCGCAGCACGGCAAGCGGAAAGTCGTCGAGCACCTGCAGGCCCGTGCGCACCGGCACGGGCACGTCCTCCGCTCGCCAGGTCATGGGTGTCCGGTGGGCGCGCGCCTCCTCGAGGGAGACCAGCTTGTGCCGCGGCGTCGCGTGCAGCCGCCGCAGCTCCTCGTACTCCGCCCTGTGCTTCTCGACGAACGCAGCCTTGCCCTCGACGGAGAGCAGGCTCGTGGTGACCGGCACCGCGCGGCTCGCGTCTAGGACGTGCACGACGGGCTCGCTGTAGCTCGGCGCGATCTTGATGGCCGTGTGGGCGCGGCTCGTGGTGGCGCCGCCGACGAGCAGCGGGATCTTCCACCCCTGCCGCTCCATCTCGCGGGCGACGTGCGTCATCTCGTCGAGCGACGGCGTGATGAGCCCGGACAGGCCGATGATGTCGGCCTTCTCGGCCTTGGCCCGCTCGAGGATCTTCTCGCACGACACCATGACGCCCATGTCGATGACCTCGTAGTTGTTGCAGGCCAGCACCACGCCGACGATGTTCTTGCCGATGTCGTGGACGTCGCCCTTCACGGTCGCCAGCACGATCTTGCCCTGCGTGCGCACGGCCTCGCCGCGCTCGGCCATCTCGGCCTTCTCCGCCTCCATGTAGGGCGTGAGGTACGCGACCGCCTTCTTCATCACGCGCGCGGACTTCACGACCTGCGGCAGGAACATCTTGCCGGCGCCGAACAGATCGCCGACGACGCTCATGCCCGCCATGAGCGGCCCTTCGATCACGAGCAGCGGGCGGCCGAGCTTGGCGCGCGCCTCCTCCGTGTCGACGTCGATGAAGGCATCGATGCCCTTCACGAGCGAGTGCGAGAGCCGCTCCTCGACGGTGCCCTTGCGCCACTCCTCCTCTTGCTTGGCGGTCGTGGGCGACGTGCCGGAGGCCTTGGCCTTGAGCAGCTCGCCGTGCTCGACGAGCCGCTCGGTGGCATCGGGGCGTCGGTTCAGCAGCACGTCCTCGACGAGAACCTTCAACCCGGGCTCGATTTCCTCGTAGACCTCGAGCATACCGGCGTTGACGATGCCCATGTCCATGCCCGCTGCGATCGCGTGGTAGAGGAACGCGGAGTGCATCGCCTCGCGCACCTTGTTGTTGCCGCGGAAGCTGAACGAGATGTTGGACACGCCGCCCGATACCTTCGCATGGGGAAGGTTCTGCTTGATCCAGCGCGTGGCCTCGATGAAGTCGACCGCGTAGTTGTTGTGCTCCTCCATGCCGGTCGCCACGGTGAGGATGTTCGGGTCGAAGATGATGTCCTCGCCGGGGAAGCCGAGCTCGTCGACGAGGATGCGGTACGCACGCTCGCAGATGCGGATCTTCTCGGCAAAGGTGGCGGCCTGCCCGTTCTCGTCGAAGGCCATGACCACCACGGCCGCGCCGTAGCGCATGACGGTGCGCGCACTCTCGCGGAACTTGTCCTCGCCCTCCTTCAGCGAGATGGAGTTGACGATGCCCTTGCCCTGGAGCTGCTTGAGGCCCGCCTCGATGACGCTCCACTTCGACGAATCCACCATGAACGGGACCTTGGCCACCTCGGGCTCGCTCGCGAGCAGCGACAGGTAGCGTGACATGGCCGCGACGCCGTCGATCATCCCCTCGTCCATGCAGATGTCGACCACGTTGGCGCCGTTCTCGACCTGCTGCCGCGCGACGCTGACGGCCTCCTCGTAGTTGCCTTCCTTGATCAGCTTGGCGAACTTCGGCGAGCCGGACACGTTGGTGCGCTCACCGATCATGAGGAAGCTGCCCGGCACCTGCGTGAACGGTTGCGATCCGGAAAGCCGCAGCGAGCGCGGCACGGCCACGGTGGTCTTCTCGTCGAGGCGGCGGGGTGCCTTGCCGGTCAGGGCCTTCGTGATGGCCTCGATGTGCTCCGGCGCGTTGCCGCAGCAGCCACCCGCGATGTTCAGCAGGCCGCCGCGCGCGAACTCTGCGAGGTAGCGCGCCATGTCGGCGGGTCCGAGGTCGAAGCCCGTGGGCGACAGCGGGTTCGGCAGACCCGCGTTCGGGTAACAAGAGATTGCTGCCGTCGTCTTGGCGGCCAGCTCCGCGAGGAACGGGTACATGAGGTCCGGCCCGAGCGAGCAGTTGAGCCCGATGGACACCGGTTTCGCGTGCTCGACGGCGTTCCACAGCGCCTCGATGGTCTGCGCCGAGATCATCGTCTCGCCCCCGCGCCCGACGGCAGCCGAGATCATGATGGGCAGCTCCACCCGATCCTGCGCGAACACCTCGGCGATCGCGACGAGCGCCGCCTTCGCGTTGAGCGAGTCGAAGATGGTCTCGACGAGCAGGAGATCGCTGCCGCCGGCGATGAGTGCGCGCACCTGCTCGCTGTAGGCTGTCTTCACCTGGTCGAACGTGACCACGCGGAAGCCGGAGTCGTCGGCATCCGGCGAGTTCGACAGCGATACGGTGAGCGGCCCGATGGCGCCGGCGACGAAGCGCGGGCGGCCGTCGAGCTGCGCGTAGCGGTCGGCCAGCGCGCGGCACTGGCGCGCGGAGACCTCGTTGATCTCCCACGCGAGCTCCGACAGCGTCCGATCCTCGATGATGCGCTGGTAGAACGCCGGATCCTTGCGGCCGCCGTGCTCGCGCGGATCGTCGACGAAGAACTCGCTCTGAGAGATGCTCGTCGCGCCGAACGTGTTGGTCTCGAGAATGTCCGCGCCCGCCGCGAGGAAGCGTTCGTGGATGTCGCAGATCATCTTCGGCTGCGTCAGCGAGAAGAGGTCACCGTTGTTGAGCAGGTCCTTGGGCGCGTGCTTCCAGCGCTCGCCGCGGATGTCTGCCTCCTTCATCCCGTACGTGCGGATGGTCGTGCCCATGGCGCCATCGATGATGACGATGCGCTCCTCGAGAAGCTCGTGGATCGGGTGGGGCGCGCTCATGAGCTCTTCGTTCTTCGCTTTCTCGGGACGCGGCGGGGGGCAGGGTTGACGCTCTTTGTGGCCACGGCGAGCACCACGTGCAGGTACGGCTTGCGAGCCTCGCGACACGCGACCTCGCAGGAGACCACGTGAAGGTCGGACTGCTCGAGAAAGTCGCGGAGCCTGCGCGGGGAGAAGCCCGCATGCCGCTCGCCGTAGCGCGAGGTCACGTCGAACTGCTTGTGCTCGTCCAGGCACAGGAGCACGAGGCGCCCACCCGGCCGCAGCACACGGGCGCACTCGGCGAGGACACCTGAGGGCTGCGCAGCGTACGTGAGTGTGTGGAACACGAGCACCGAGTCGAACGAGGCGTCCTCGAACGGCAGCTCGTGTACGTCGGCCACGCGCGCGGTCGCGTTGGGGTGCGCAGCGAGACGGTGTCGAGCCCCCTCGACGAGGCGCTCGCTCACATCGACACACGTGAGGCTGCGACAGTACGGCGCGAGCTCGCTCGCGGCGGCGCCGTCCCCCGACCCGACGTCGAGGACATCGCCGAGGTCGAGGAGGGCGGCGACACCACGCGCCAGCGATTGCCAGGTGCGCCCCGGCGAGTAGTCGCGCTCGATCGCGTCGGCCCGCACGTCGAGCGGCTCACCGCGCCGCTCCGCATCGAGCTCGAGCAGCCGGGTATGGTCGCCATCGATCGTGGGATCGCCTGAGGCGGCCGCCTCGTCGAGGAAGCCGCGTGCGGCGGCGGGCAGCGCATCCGTGGCGAGGGTGTAGAAGGACTGCGCGCCCTTCCGTCGGTCGTGCACGAAGCCTGCGTTGCGCAGATGGCCGAGGTGCGTGGAGACGCGCGGCTGCGGCATGCCGGTCACGCGCACGAGGTCGCCGACGCACAGCTCGCGGTCGCGCAGCAGCATGCACAGCCTGATGCGGCTCTCCTCGCCGAGCGTGTTGAACGTGTCGACGTAGCGTCCGAGGTTCATATATTGCGACATCGAGATACAAGGATGATCGGCTATCCGTGCGCAGAGTCAAGGCATACGGACGCGGGCGGGTGTAGACGAGTCGTCGCCGTGCGTGCTCGCCTCCTCAGCTTGTCTCTGGCCTTGCTCGGGTCCACGGCGTCGGCCGAGCCGGGCGCATGGATCGCCGTGCGCAGCGACGACCAGATCGAGGTGCAGCGACGGCACGTCGCGGGCAGCTCGCTCGACGAGCTGCGTGGCGTCGGCGTCGTGGACGCCACGCTCGCGAATGTCCTCGCGCTCCTCGACGACCCGGAACACCGGCTCGAGTGGTTGAAGGATGCCGCCGCGAACGTGCGCATCGAGCGGCCGAGCCGGTTCGACGAGATCTTCTACTCGCGCACCGCGGCACCGTGGCCCATCGCTGATCGCGATGCGGTCATCGCTGCGCACGCGACGTTCGACGACGTCGCGCACGAGGTCCGCATCGAGATGCGGTCCGTGACGCACCCCGCGTGGCCTCCGCAGAAGGGCGTCGTTCGCATGCCGTTGCTCGAGGGACACTGGCTGCTGCGGCCCGAGCACGACGGCGCGCGGACGCGTGTCGAGTACCAGGTCCATGCCGACCCGGGCGGACGCTTGCCCGAGTGGGTGGCAAACCTCGCGTCGCGGAAGCTGCCGCACGACACGATCATGGGCCTCCGCAAGCAGCTCCGGCGTCGTCGCTACCCCGTGGTGCAGGCGCAGATCGAGCGCGACCCCGCGTACCAGGCGGTCATGGCGCGTTGATCCGTGCGGAGTGCGCTGACCCCAGAGGAGGCGGTGAGTGATCTTGCCCCGGTTTCGTGGACACCCAACGAGAGGCCACAATGCCTCGAGGAGTGTTCATGGAGGAGCGGCGGCGTAGGAGCTTCACGGACGAGTTCAAGGCGAAGGCAGTGCAGCTCGTAAGGTTGAGCGGCAAGTCGGTGACGGCGGTGGCGACTGACCTCGACCTGACGGTGTCGGCGTTGCGGAGCTGGGTGACGCAATCGAAGGTCGATGCGGGTGGCGGTGAAGCGGGCGCGCTCACCAGCGACGAAAAAGGCGAGCTGGCGAGGCTGCAGAAAGAGAATCGCATCCTGAAGGAGGAGCGAGAAATCCTAAAAAAGCGGCCTTCTTCGCCAAGGAGAGTCGATGAGATTCGCATTCGTCGACGGGGAGAAGGCCAATCATTCGGTGCTCATGCTGTGGAAGCACGCGCTCGACGACGCGCGACTGGGTACACTCGTGGTCGCTGCGCATCGAGCGGGCCGCGGCACCTATGGGAGTCCTCGCGTGCTCCGAGAGCTGCGCGAGGGCGGGGAGAGCACGAGCCGCAAGCGCGTCGCGAGACTGCTGCGCGAGCGCGGGTTGTCGGGCCAGCCGCAAAAGCGTTGGCGACATCGACCTGGTGACGTGACGACGGCGCCGATGATGCCGAACGTGCTCGACCGTGGTTTCAGCGTCGCTGCGCCCGACAAGGTTTGGGCGGGATACATCACGTACATTTGGACGTGGGAGGGCTGACCGTACCTCTCCGTCTTTATCGACCTCTTCTCGCAGCGCGTGGTCAGCTGGTCGATGCAGGACCACATGCGCACCGACATG
>JAYTLP010000397.1:0-2425 GCA_043729375.1 Myxococcales bacterium | reverse complement strand
TTCGCGGCCAACCCATCACGCTCGCTTGCTGGGCGCCGGATGACGCCGCAATGATCACGGACACGACGTCAGCGAGCGGATCCAATCGTCGACGAGCTGCGCGCCTTCGGCATCGGGCACAAGGCTCGCGAGCGGCGGCATCTGCGCAGCGTCCCTTCGGTGGATCCGGCTCGAGAGCACCGACCTGTCCGGAGCACCCGGGGCGATGATCTTGGCGCCCGCGATGCCGAGCGCATCGATGATTGGATCGACGTTGCAGGTGCGCGTCTCGGCGAGCGTGCGATCGTAACGGAGGTCGGGTCCGACGCCGCCACCTTGCGGGCGATGGCAACCGGCGCAGTTCGTGTGGAGCCAGGCGCGTGCGCGCTGCTCGAGCGTCGTGTGCGCCAGGTCGACGCCCGTGCCGTACGGCACGGGCAGCGGCGTCGTCGCCGGTGGCGTGGGGATGATGCCGATCGCGGCGAGCGTGGCGAGCTGCGGCGATCGGCGCTTCGTCTCCGGATACTCGACGGTGCGCGCGAGCTGCTGGAGCTCGAGCCCGAGCGAGGCGCCTGCCGCCGTCGTGTGGCACTGCAGGCACTGCGCGCTCGACGGGTAGCTCCAGCCCTGGCCGTTCGGAAGCGTGGTCTGCCTGCCTCCGACGACGAGCGTTGCGTCCTTTTCGTCCGCATCCCAGGCATACGTGTAGCCGGCCCAGCCGCCGTCAGCGTGCCGCATGAAGAGGCGCGTCTCGACGAGCTTGCCGCCGACGCGAAACGTTTTTTCGAGCACGGTTCCGATCGGGAAGTCGAGATCACCATCGGCGGCGAGCGTCGCGGTCTGACCCGCAGGCATGCCGATGAAGCGCGTCTTCTCCGCGCCATCGGACCAGAACGGCGCGTTCACCGCGTACGGGACGAGGCCGGCGCTCGGCTGCTGCGGCGCGGCGGGATCGACGCACCCCGTGCGCGAGAGCTTCTGCGGGAAGCCGATCGCGCCCGGTGTGTCGCTCGACTCGAAGCGGTAGATGCGGCCGCCGAGGTCGATGGCGTAGAGCTCCCCTGTGCAGTCCTCGGCGAACGAGCTGATGTTGAGCCCGGTCTCGAGGAGGAGCTGCGGCACGAGCACGCCGGCTTCGTCGGGGAACAAGCCCCACAGCTTGCCCGATACGTAATCCGCGTACACGTACGTGCCGAAGAGCGCCGGGACCGCGCTGCCGCGATAGACGTAGCCGCCGGTGATCGACTGGCCGTCTGCGTGCGTGTACTCCGCGACGGGATCGACGAAGCCTGTCGAGGCACACGTATCCGCTCCGTAGCAGTGCAGCCCCTCGCGCGTGTTCCAGCCGTAGTTGCCGCCGCGCGTGACGACGTCGACCTCCTCGTACGCGTTCTGCCCGACGTCACCGACCCAGTGCTGGCCCGTCCCCCGATCGAAGCTCCAGCGCCACGGGTTGCGCAGGCCATACGCCCAGATCTCGGGCCGCGTGCTCGCGACGCCGACGAACGGGTTGTCGGCCGGTACCGCGTAGGTCGCACTGTTCGACGGATCGATACGGAGCATCTTGCCGAGCAGCACGTCGAGGTTCTGGCCGTTGTGCAGCGGGTCGCCGCCGGAGCCGCCATCACCGAAGCCGGCGTAGAGGAAGCCGTCGGGGCCAAAGGCGATCCAGCCGCCGTTGTGGTTGGAGAACGGCTGCTCGATGGTGAGGATCTCTTGCTCGGTTGCGCGGTCGAACGTGAGCCCGCCATCCGTGGACCGGATGCGCGCAAGGACGGAGCGCAGGCCCGTCGAGCCGCCGGGGGCGGTGCGCGAGGTGTACGCGGTGTGGCTCGTCTGCCAGTCGGGCGCGAACGCGAGGCCGAGCAGGCCCGTCTCGCCACCGGCGGTGATGTCCGTCGATGGAAAGGAGAGCGCGACGGTTGCGTCCGTGCCGCTCTTCGAGAACGTGACGATCGTGCCGCCCTGCTCGACGACGTAGAAGCGATCGCCGTCACCGGGCGCCTGCAGCATCGCGAGCGGCTGTACGAGCGCGACGGACGAGAAGACCGGCGTGAGGGCGAGCCCGGTCGCAGCCGCACCGGACGCGGGTCGCGGCAGCGCCTTGCACGTCGTGTTCACCGGGCGCGCGTCGTAGCCGACCGTCGCGTCGGTGTAGACGTCGTTGCCGCACGCGGACAGGAGCAGGGCAAGTGCGAGGAGACGCATCGCTCGACTGTACACGGGCACCCGGACGGCGAGCTTGCGCGAGGTCACACCCTTCAGCGGTGGTTGCGGAGGAAGGCGGCGAGCTGCGCGGCGGCGACGCGCGCTGTGCCGGCCGTGCAGCGCGGAACGCGGCGCGCATCGAAGGTGGCCGTGTGCATGCCCTCCTGGTCGTCGAGGCTGCGCTCGAACACGCCGACGCCCGAGAGGGTCACAGCCTCGTCGCGCATCCGCGAAGCCG
>JAYTLP010000396.1:0-4714 GCA_043729375.1 Myxococcales bacterium | reverse complement strand
GTCACTTCGAGGTATCGGTGCCTGCCCCCGCGCCCTTTGTGTGCGTGGTGCCGCTGCCGAGACCGTCGTTCGTCTTCCTCTTGCTCTTCTTGCGGACCTCCTTGGCCCACGCCGGATCGCCGGACGGCCCCCTCACGTCGGTTTTCGTATCGGAGCCTGCGCGGCCCCCCTTGTCGTCGTTGGCAGAGCCGGAGCCGCTTGCCCCGCCGGAGCCTCCGCCAGCACCGCCACCCGTGCCCTGCGCGTACGCCGTGACGCTGGACAGCGCGAGGCCGAGAAGCACGCCACCGAGGCGCATCGAGAAGGTCTTTTCGAAGTTGAACATGGGCTCTCCTAAGTCGAGGGAGATGCAGAGCGCTGCAATGACGATGCCGTCAGCCGAAGCGCACGCCCGTGAGCGCCTCCGAGCGCTCCCACAGGGTCCGCGCGGCCGCCTCGTCCGTCGCGCGTTTCGGTAGCTTCACCTCGACGGGGGGCCCGTTCATGTTGAAGAGCCTGCTAGGACCGATGAACTCGCCGGTCGCGACCGCGTCGGTGGCCGCATACAGCGTCGGGAGCGCGCCCTCGGGTGCGGGCTGTCCGATTAGCTTCATCGACAGCTCCGTGAAGAACCCCGTGTGCTGCTGCAGGTTGGTGCGCGTGGCTCCCGGATGCGCAGCGACGCTGACGAGCCATGGCTCGCGGCGGCCGAGCTCCGCCATGAACAGCAGGTTGGCGAGCTTCGTTGCCGAGTACGTCATGAAGCTCGAGTAGCGGCGCTCCGACTGCAGGTTCGCGAGCTCGACCTTGCCGATGTATGCCATGCCGCTCGAGACCGAGACGACCCGAGGCGACGCGCTCTTCCGCAGCGCGGGCAGGAGCAGCCCCGTGAGCGCGAAGTGGCCGAGGTGGTTGATGCCGAGCTGTCGCTCGAAGCCGTCGACGGTGAGCTCGCGCTTCGGCAGCGCCATGACCCCCGCGTTGTTGACGAGCAGATCGAGGGTCTTGCCGCCGTCGAGCCAGCGCTGCGCCATGCCTCGCACCGATGCGAGGTCGGCCAGGTCCAGCTGCTCGAGCGCGAACGATGCACCGGGCGCAGCGGCCCGCAGGCGGGTGACCGCTTCGCGACCGCGCTGCCCGTCGCGACATGCGATGGTGACGTGGGCGCCGGCCCCGCCGAGGGCGAGCGCCGTCTCGTAGCCGATGCCGCTGTTGGCACCGGTGACGATGGCCGCCCGGCCGACCTGCGGCGGTATGTCGGTGGTGCTCCAGTCCTTGACGATCTCGCGCACGGGTTGCTCTTCTGGATCGCTCGTCAACCGGAGGCGAGGGCATGGCGGAGTGGCGCGGGGGCGAGCGTCTCGTCGGCCTGGCCCGCAGCCTCGCAGCGCTGTGCCCACAGGTAAAAGCACGTGGAGTACGCGATCTTCATCCAGCCGGAGACTGCCCAGTAGCTGTTCACGAGCGTGAAGAAGAGCATGACGCCGAGGACGGGGTGCACGTGCGAGCCGAGGCGCATCGCGAAGTAGGCGAGCGTCAACATCGCGGCCCCGAGGATGTAAGAGCACAGGGAGAGCGCAACGACGCCGGCGCCGACACCCGTCGGATCCCGGTCCATGAGCGCCTTCGAGCGCAGGAACGCGCGCTTGAACGAGATGCCCTCGATCACCATGGCCGGTATCATGACGTAGGTGGCCGTCGTCCAGATCGCATGCAGGAACCGCAGCAGCATGCGTGCGACCACGTCCTTGCGCTCGCGGGCGTACGTGGCGGCGAAGTCGAGCACGGCGGAGACCGTGGCGAAGGTGACGATGCCGGGGAGCGAGCGCTTCACGCGTGCCATCGCGTTCGGCATGCTCGTGCGACCCGTGGTGGCGTGGTCGTAAAGCAGCGACGCCGTGAGCGCGTTGCAGAAGTAGTCCACGAAGTAGAGCAGGCCCGTGCCCACCAGCAGCACCGCGTAGAGCGCCCCGCTCGAGTGAACGAACAGCATCAGCAGCGACACCAGAAACATGATCGGCGTGGCGACGGCGAGGTCGTAGTAAAGGGGGCTCAGCAGGGTGGGTTCGCTCCGCGTGAGCTCGAACATCTGGCGGAAGAAGGCGAGCGCGCGGCTGAACGAGCCGAAAGCGCCTTTCTCCGGCGCGGCCTGTGCGGGCGTCGGAGCGCTCGTGCGCGCACGCGGATCGATCGGCTTCACGAGCGGGGTCGGAGCCGCGTCCATCGCCGGCTCCGTCGCAATGCCGCTCATCGTCGGTTGAGAAGCGAGCTGCGTCTTCTGCGACGACAGCGGGGTCGACGCCGGCACCGGCGCAGGCATCGGCAGCTGCGTCTGTCGCGATGACAGGGGATCGGGAAGCCGCATCGGGACGGGGAGCGCCTGGGTTTCTTGCGCCCCGAGCGCGGCCCGGTTCGCCTGTGCTTGCACGACGAGCGCGCCGAGATCGGGGATGCTGGCGCCGTCGGGTGGAGGCAGCGGTGCGGGCAGCGGTGTGAGCTCCGGATTCATCGTGGAGGCGCGCGGGCGCCACGAGCTCGGCGAGGACTGGGTGTGGCCGGCCAGCATGGTGGGCGCGGCGGCGAGATCGCGTGTCGGCTCGTCTGGGTCGGGCGCGATGCCGCTCAGCGTAGCCGGCCGGCCGGACGAGGGCCGGGTTGCGGTCAGGGTCCGCTGATCGGGGCGCGCCGTCGGTGGCTCGACTCTGGTATCACGCATCGCAGCCATCAGGCCTGATGCGTCGGCCTCGATGGTGTGCGCGGGGTCGCGGCGACTCGAGCGCACGAGCGGCGACTCCATCATGAGCGTGGCCAGCTGGGCGCCGTCGCGCTCGACCGAGCCGACCACGAAGTTGTCGGGCGCGCTCGCGCTCTTCGGCCGACCGGCGCGAACCGTCAGCACCGACTGCCCGATCTGCACGAAGTCGCCGTCCGCCACCGCAGTCCTCTGCTTGATCGCCTTGCCGTTGAGGAGCGTGGTCCCGGCGATGGGCTCGATCGCGACGCCGCCTTCATCGGGCAGGACGAAACGGGCGTGCTCCTCGGAGGCAGCCGGCTCGTCCACCTGCAGCGTGCACCTCTCCCCGTGCCCGATGACGACCTCCGGCAGATCGAGCGCATACGGCGCACGACCCCAGGCAAAGCTCAGGTACCACGTGAAGTCGGACATCGCGAATCACGGTAGGCCAACTGGCGCCGCCACGACAAGCGATGCGCGTACGCCGAGTGCCCGGGCCAGAACCTCGACATCGGCGCATTGCTGAACATCTTTCATAGACCCGATGAACGTGAGGCGAGCCGGGCCCTGCATGCCGGCATGCGGCGACAGCTCCACATGGTCACCCACGCACTGGACGAGACGCGTGCCGCCCGCCACACCGACCAGCCCCTTGATGCGGTACAGCGTCGGCGACACCTCCTCGAGGTAGCGCAGGAGCGCGTCCTCGTCGAGAGGGCCAGCGAACGTGACCGTGCGACCCGAGAGCGAATGGTGGTGCGCGTGCGGCGCAGCGACGACCGGCAGCGAGGGTGCGCAGCCGAGGAGCAGACGTGGGTCCACACCGCCGAAGGCGCACTCGACCGTACGCGCTCCGGGCGCGAGTGCCGCGATGATGGCCTCGGAGCGTGCGCGCTCATCGGTGGTCGCGCGATCGAGCTTGGAGAGCAGCACCAGATCGGCGCGGCTCAGCTGGTCGAGGAACAGGTCGGGCTGCTCCTCGACGGTCCGCGGCGCGCGCACGGCGTCGACGACGCACACGAGCCCGTCGGCGTGAAACGGCGCGTCGCGGGACAGCGCCGAGACTGCGAAGTGGACCTCGGAGGCGAGGGCCGCACCGGAGAGCTCGATCACGATCTGCAACGGTGGAGGCCCGATCTTCGGCTGCGAGAGCTCGAGCAGTGCGTCGCCCAGCGCGCCCTTCAACGTGCAGCAGAGGCACCCGTTGTCGAGCTCGACCGTGCGCAGGGCCGCGGTCTCCGAGGTGGACCGGATGAGCTCACCATCGAGGCCTAGGGGGCCGAGTTCGTTCACGAGCACGGCGAGGCGCGGACCCACCTCGGGATCGCGCAGCAGCCGCGAGACGAGGGTGGTCTTGCCCGCGCCGAGGAAGCCGCCGACGAGCAGGACGCCAACGCTCATCGCCCGAGTTCCGCGAAGGGATCGGCTCCCGGCTCCACGTCGGCGAGGGTGGCACCGCCGACGATGTCGGTGAGCCTCAGTGCGTCGAAGCCGAGCGCGCGATGACGCGTGGCGACGCGTGCACCCGTCGACAGCGTCTGCCAGTCCTGCCAGGTCATCTCGAGGCCCTTCACCTTGATGATCTGCACGAACATGCGCCACGCGCGCGGCACGTCGCCTTCGCCGACCAGCCACTGGTACGTGTCGCCGGGCGTGGTGCCACCTGAAGCGTAGTGGATGAGCAGCGACTCGCCGTCCTTACCGACCGCACGCGAGCGCGTGACGCCCTCGTCGAAGAGCTTGGCGAGGGGGTTGAGCCAGAAGGTGTCGTTGCAAAAGCGCGCGTAGGCCTTTTGCACGAGCTTGTCGGCAGCCCCGCCGACGACGCGCTGCCCCTTGTGCATCGCGCGCCCGGTCTTCTTGCCCGCGTCGAGCAGCACTTCTTCGTCGCCCCAGCGAACGCGATCGAAGTTGCGCGTGCGATCCCAGAGATGGTGCGTGTCGTTGCGGAACGAGAAGCTCACCGCGCCGGTCCGTGCCCACGCGTCCGTGTTCGCGCTC
>JAYTLP010000395.1:0-8408 GCA_043729375.1 Myxococcales bacterium | reverse complement strand
CGCGCCCGCGCCAACGCCGAAGCTGCACACCCCGAGGTGGGCGTTTCGCCCCTGGATCTCGAAGGATATCTCGACCACCGACGATGGCTACGGCTTCGTCGGCGGCTTCCGGGACCCCGGCATCCCGGTGGGCACGCTCGTGCGCGATAGCCCCTGGGAGACCGACTACAACTCGTCCGTCCCGGACCCGTCGCGCTACCACGACTTCGCCGAGCTCGTGTCCGACCTCGGCGCGGACCAGGTGCGGCTCGTCCCGTGGACGACGCAGATGACGAACGACTTCTCGTACGACCTCGAGGTGGGCGGCGACACGTACCCCACGAAGCACCCGAACTACGAACACGGTTTGTCGAACCACTATTTCGTAGACGACGGCATGTCGTGGCTCTGGTGGAAGGGCGCCGGCGCGGGGTTCGACTTCTTCGACCCCGGCGCGCGCGCTCGGTGGCACGACCTGCAGAATGGCGTGCTCGACCAGGGCATCTCCGGCTGAAAGCTCGACTTCGGCGAGG
The DNA here is from genome assembly GCA_043729375.1 of Myxococcales bacterium. GTDB lineage: Bacteria > Myxococcota_A > Polyangia > Palsa-1104 > Palsa-1104 > JBDTCO01. Next base: position 7,896 of record JAYTLP010000395.1, on the reverse strand, counting down.
GGTACATCACCGAGGACACCCTCGCGACCAAGCAGGGCCCGGTAGAACACCAGGCATATTCCGAGGCGTACTACCGGGACTTCCTCTCCTACGGCGTCGCGCGCAAGGGTGCCGAGGAACTCACCACCATGGTCCGCGGCTACGACGCCTCGTAACCGTTCGCCGGTCGCTTCTTCGCGGCCAAGAACACCGCTCCGGTCGTGTGGGTGGGCGACAACCGGCGCGACTTCATCGAGCCCTGGAACCTCGCCTCGCGCAGCGCCGAGGCCGTCACCGCCTATCGCTACCGGGCCACGCTGCACGACGCGCTCGTGCCTTGGTACTACAGCCTTGCGGAGGATGCGTACGCACCGGCGGAAACCTCATCGTGCCCGAGGGGGATCAGGCGAGCTGGGCGGGCGACTACCGCTACAGCGTGGGCCCTGCGTTCTTCGTGGCGCCGCTCCTCGACGGCATTCGCGCGCGCAGCGTGGTGCTCCCGTTCGGCGCGCGCTACTTCGACTGGTGGGACGATGCCGCTGCCGTGCTCGAGGCAGGCGCGACGGTATCGCGGAGCTACGCCGGTGATCCGATCGAGATCCCGCTGTTCCTGCGCGAACGCTCCATCGTGCCGTTCGATGGCGATACCGCCGGCGCCGGATGTCCTACGCGTACGCGACCACGCTCGGGGTGCCACTGCCCGGCCGGGCGCTCGAGGTCATCGCGACGCCTGCCGACACGGCCACCACCTTCGCGCTCCACGACGTGACCGGCGACGCCACGCTCGACGTGTCGCGCGCCGCTGGCGCGATCACGTTCACCGCGGAGGGCACCTCGCGCGCGCTCCTCGTACGTGTCCGACAGGACGCCGCACCCTCGACGGTGATCGTCGACGGCGCTGCAACGCCGCCCGTCGCCAAAGAAGCGTTCGGCTCGACGCCCGGCTTCTTTCACGACCCGGCCGCGCCGTACACGTACATTCGCCTCGCACCCGGCGCGAGCCAGACCGTCACGCTGTAGCGAGGCGGTCACCCCCGGCGTGCTACAACGCGCACGCATGACTTCAGCCCGCATCGTCACCCTCTGCGCGAGAGGTACCGAGCCGCTCCTCGCGGCCGAGCTCGCGACGTTCGGCCTGTCGGAGCTTGCGCCGGGTCGCGCGCAGGTCAGCGGGTGCGGCGACTACGCGTCGGCGCTGCGCGCCTGCATGTGGTCGCGCGTGGCGAGCCGCGTGCTGTGGCCGGTGGTCGAGGTCAACGCGCTCGATCCGGACCAGCTGTACGCGTCCTTGAAGTCGGTCGAGTTCGAGGATCACCTCGAGGAGGGCCGTACGTTTGCGATCGACTGCACGTTCGGCCTCGAGACGGGCCCCGGGACGCCCTTCCACCACAGCCAGTTCGTGACGCTGCGGGTGAAGGACGCGATCGTGGACCGACTGCGCGAGCTGCGCGGGACGCGACCCGACGTCGATCGCGACAGCCCCGACGTCCGCTTCCACGTGCATGTCGCAAGCGGCAAGGCAGAGCTGTCGATCGACCTCGCCGGCGAGGCGCTGCATCGCCGGGGATACCGGAACGACGCGCGTCTTGCACCGCTCAAAGAGAACCTCGCCGCCGCCCTGCTGATGCAGATGGAGTGGCCGCGCCGTGCCGAGGCCGGCGAGCCTCTGTGCGACCCGATGTGCGGGTCCGGCACGTTTCTCATCGAGGCTGCAATGATGCTCGGCGATCGCGCGCCTGGGCTCCTGCGTCAGCGCTGGGGCTTCACGGGCTGGGCACAGCACGATGCCGAAGTGTGGGCACCCATCGACGCAGATGCGCGCGAGAGAGCCCGCGCGGGCCTGGCGCGTCTCGACGCCGGCGCGCGCTTCTTCGGCCGCGACGGCGATCCGCAGGCCGTCGCAGCGGCCCTGCGCAACGCACAGATTGCGGGCCTCGAAGGCCGGCTCGTCGTCGAGCTCGGCGCGGTGGCCGAGCTGCGCGCGCCCGCAGAGCAGGCCGGCCTCGTCATCACGAACCCGCCTTATGGTGAGCGCCTCGGCGAGCAGAAGGCCCTCGAGGCAACCTACCGGGAGCTCGGCGACTCGCTGAAGCGGGGCTTTCCTGGCTGGACGGCCGGGGTGTTCACGCAGCACGGCCCGCTCGTCGGTGCCATCGGCCTGCGCCCCACGAGACGCGATATCTTCTGGAACGGCGCCATCGAGTGCCGCCTGCTCACGATCCCCATCTCCTCGCAGCAGGCCAAGGTGGACGGGCCGGCATGGCGTACCGCCTCGGCGCACTCGGAGATGTTCGCGAACCGCGTCGAGAAGAACTGGAAGCATCTCGGCAAGTGGGCGCGCCGCGAGAACGTGACCAGCTACCGCGTGTACGACGCAGACCTGCCCGAATACGCCGTCGCCGTCGATCTCTACACGGGCACGCCGGAGCTCGAGAGCGAGCCGAGCCTCTGGGCACACGTGCAGGAGTACGCGCCGCCGGCGACCGTCGATCCGGGCAAAGCGGAGCGCCGCCTTGCGGACGTGATGATGCGCCTGCCCGACGTGCTGAAAATCGATCCGTCGCAGGTAGTGCTGAAAGTGCGCAAGCGGCAGCGCGGCAGCACCCAGTACGAGACCCAGGGCCGTCGCGGGCAGCGCATGGTCGTCGAGGAAGGCGGTCATCGCTTCTGGGTAAACCTGCACGACTACCTCGACACGGGACTGTTCCTCGACCAGCGGAGCCTGCGCAAGATGGTGGGCGAGTCCGCACGCGGGAGGACCTTCCTGAACCTGTTCTGCTACACGGGTTCGGCGACGGTCTATGCCCAGGGCGCAAAGTCCACGACCAGCGTCGACCTGTCGAACACCTACCTCGCGTGGGCCGAGGACAACTTTGCGCTCAACGAGCTCGACCCGCGGAACCACCGCGTCGTGAAGGACGACTGCCTCAACTGGATGGCGGCGGCAGTCGCGTCGGGTGCGAGGTATGACGTGATCTTCCTCGCGCCGCCCACGTTCTCCAACTCGAAGGGCATGGAGGGCGTGCTCGACCTGCAGCGCGACCACGGGAAGATGCTGGAAGACTGTGCCCGACTGCTCTCCCCCGACGGCGAGCTCTACTTCGTGAACCACTCCCGGCGCTTCAAGATGGAAGCGCCGGAGATGCTCGCCGTGGAGGAGCTGACTCGCAAGACGTTACCGCCCGACTACGTGCGCGACGAGCGTTTCCACAAGTCGTACCGGCTGCGTCTGAGGGCGTGAGGCCTACTCCTTGAGCGCGGCCTCGATCGCCGTCTTCAGCTCCGGCGAGTCGGGCGTCACCTTGGAGCTGAACGCGGCCTTCACGGTGCCGTCCTTACCGACGAGATACTTGTGGAAGTTCCACTGCGGCTCGCCCTTTTCGCCCAGCACCTTGTAGACGGGTGACTGCCCTTCGCCCTTGGTCTTCACCTTGGCGAACATCGGAAAGGTGACGTTGTACTTCAGCGAGCAGAACTTCTTGATCTCGGCCTCGGGCGCCGGCTCCTGGCCACCGAAGTCGTTGGAGGGGAAGGCGAGGATCGTGAAGCCTTTGCCCTTGAACTCCTCGTAGAGCTTCTCGAGGCCGGCGTACTGCGGCGTGAACCCGCACTGCGAGGCCACGTTCACAATGAGCGAGACCTTGCCCTTGTAGGTGGACAGCGGCTGAGAGGCGCCATCGATGGTGTTGACGGTGAGAGCGTAGACGTTCGTCATGTTCTTCTCCTGCTTGGCGTAGGACGGCGTTGCAACAACGGTGACAGCTGCGACTGCCGCGGCAACCGCAGCGCGTTCGATGAGATGCATGCGCATTCTTCTTTCGAGGGAGGGGATGCCGTCCGGTCCGGACGGTGGTCGTCCGGCAACCGGACGGAAACGAGCACCGAGACGCGAAGAGTCGCACGGATGGACGAGCACGGCTCGTGGCACGCACTTCGCTGAGACCCTCTGCAAGGAGGCCCCAATGAAGCTCAACTTTCTCGTTCTCGTCCTAGGTGCCATGGCTACAGGCTGCTCTGATCCACGGTCCACCGACGACGAGGCCACCGCCACCGCGCCCATCATCGGCGGCGCCACGGACACCACCGACTCCAGCGTCGTGGCGCTCTACGCGCAGACGAAGTCGAGCGGCGCGCTGTGTACCGCATCCGTCATCGCACCGACCGTGCTGCTCACCGCCGCGCACTGCGTGGCCCCGAGCGAGGTCGGTGCCGGAGCGACGTTCGTCGTGCTGCCGAGCGGAAACCTCAACATCTCCGTCGCGGAGCGCTGGTCCGTGAAGGAGACACACTTCGACCCGGCGTTCGACCCGACGCGCATCACGGGCGGCCACGACATCGCCGTGGTGATCCTGGATGAGCCCGTGAAGCTCGCGCCGCTCGCCGTGAACCGGGACGACATCGCGTCGCTCGTCGGCCAAAAGGTGAAGCTCGTCGGCTACGGCGTGACTGACGGAACCACGCAGACGGGTGCAGGGATCAAGCGTTCGGTGAATGCGGTCGTCGACGCAGTCGACGACAAGCTCGTGCAGGTGGGCGGCAACGGCAGGGACACATGCCAGGGCGACTCCGGCGGCCCGGCCCTGGCCTCGCTGAACGGCAGGCAGGTCATCGTCGGGGTCACCTCGTTCGGGCAGGCCGGCTGCGGTGGCGGGGGCTACGACACGCGCGTCGACCGCTACGCGACCTTCCTTGCGCCGTACGTCGAGGTCCACGAGCCTGGCGTCGCCGGCGCCGAGCGCGAGCCGAACGACTCGTCGAACGACGCGAGCGAGCTCGCGGTCGGGGTCACCCACGGTGCGCTGTCAGCCGGTGACGTCGACTGGTACCAGTTCACCGTGCCCGGGCCGTCGAGCTACGCGGTCTCGCTCTCGTCGACGCGCGCGTCGTCCACGTTTCGCGTCTACAAGCTCTCGCCGTCCGGTGCGCTCTCGTCCGTGGGCACGCCGGCATCGGACACGATCACGCGCACGAGCCAGGACGGCGGCGTGTACTTCGTGAAGGTGAGCGACGATGGCCACCGCCACCCCGATGCAGGTGACTACCGCTTGACCCTACGGTGAGGCGAAGCGTGCGGCCTGGTCGCGGACGAGCCCCACGACGGCATCCACCCAGCCCGGCTCGGCGTTCAGCGAAGGAACGAGCGTCAGCGACTCGCCGCCCGCCGCGATGAAGTCGCGCTTTGCCCGGATGCCGATCTCCTCCAGCGTCTCGAGGCAATCCGCCACGAACGCGGGGCAGAAGACGACCACGCGCTTCACGCCTTGCTTCAACAGGTCCGGCAGCACCACGTCGGTATACGGGCGGATCCACGGGGTCCGGCCGAGGCGCGACTGGAAGGCAACAGAATGAGGGATCTCGAGCTTGCCGGCCTTCACGATCCCGCGCGTGGTGGCGTAGCACTGCGCGCGGTAGCAATTGCGGTTGGCCGGTCCCATCGTGTCGCAGCAGGACGCGCTCGCGAGGCAGTGCGCACCGGTGTCGTCACTCTTGCGAATATGGCGCTCCGGCAGACCGTGGTAGCTGAACAGGACGTGGTCGGGGCGCTCGCGCTCGACGACCTCGGCACCGACACGGGCGAACGACTCGAGGAAGCCGGGCTCGGCGTAAAAGGCCTCTACGGTCGCGAGCGTGGGCGTGTTCCAGCGCGCGCCTGCCACGCGATACAGCTCCTCCACGGAGGAGCCAGCAGACGAGGACGCGTACTGGGGATAGAGCGGGAAGAACACGACGCGATCGATCCCGCGGGCACCAAAGCTCTCGAGCGCCTGCTCGATGGACGGCGAGCCGTAGCGCATGCCGAGCTCGACGGCCCAGTCGCTGCCGAGCTTCGCCTGGACGGCCGCGGTGAGCGCGCGGCTGTGCACGAGCAGCGGGGAGCCCTCGTCGGTCCACACCTGCCGGTAGGCCTCCGCGCTCTTCTTCGGCCGCGTCGGCAGGATGATGAGGTTGAGAAGCGCCCACCTCCCGAGTGCGTTGATGTCGAGCACGCGCGGGTCGGACAGGAACTGTCTCAGGTAGCGTCGCACGGACGCCGGCGAAGGATCGTCCGGCGTACCCAGGTTCGAGAGGAGGAGGCCGTTCATGGGCGAGCGCAGCTCCTGTTCATACGATGCCGGTGATGGTGCCGTTCGCGGAGAGATCAATCTTGGTGGCGTGCGGCACCTTCGGCAAGCCGGGCATCGTAAAAATCTCTCCCGTGAGCATCACGAGGAAGCCTGCGCCCGCAGACAGGCGCGCCTCACGGACGGTCATGCGGAAGCCCCGCGGGCGCCCCACCTTCTTCGCGTCGTCGGAGAGCGAGAGGTGCGTCTTCGCCACGCAGATGGGGAGCTCGCCGAACCCGAGCTTCACCGCGCGGTCGATCGACGCGATGGCGGCCGAGGCGAAGTCGACGTCGTCGGCGCCGTAGATCGTGCGCGCCACCTTGCACATCTTTTCCTGCGGCGAATCGGCGAGCTCGTACATGAAGCACGGCGTCGGCGTAGCTGCCTGGGCCTTCTTCACGACGATGTCGGCGAGCTCGACCGCGCCCGCGCCCCCCAGCCCGTAAACGTCGGCCACCGACGACTCGACGCCGAGCGCCTTGCAGTGCGCCTGCACCCAGTCGAGCTCCTCCTTCGGGTCTCCGGTGCGGAAGTTGAGCGCCACGACGGGCTCGATGCCGAACGCGCGGATACTCTCCACGTGCTTCTCGAGGTTCTCGATGCCCTTCCGCAGCGCACCCATGTCGGGCGCACCGCTCGCGGCTGCAGCAACGCCGCCGTGAAACTTGAGCGCACGCAGCGTGGCCACGAGCACCACGGCACTCGGGAAGATGCCCGCCGTGCGGCACTTGATGTCGAGGAACTTCTCGGCGCCGAGGTCGCAGCCGAAGCCGGCCTCGGTGAAGACGACGTCCGCGCGCTCGAGAGCCACGCGCGTGGCGACGATCGAGTTGCAGCCGTGCGCAATGTTTGCGAACGGCCCGCCGTGCACCAGCGCTGGCGATCCGTCGGTGGTCTGCACGAGGTTGGGCAGGAGCGCGTCCCGCAGCAGCGCGGCCATCGCGCCGTGCGTCTCGAGGTCGCGCGCGTAGACCGGGCTGCCATCGCGACCGAATCCCACGAGAATGTTGCCGAGCCGCGTCTTCAGATCCGCCCAGTCCTTCGCGAGGCACAGGATGGCCATCACCTCGCTCGCCGCAGTGATGTCGAAGCCGTCCTCGCGCGGGGTGCCCATCGCCTTGCCGCCGAGGCCGATGACGATCTTGCGGAGGAAGCGGTCGTTCATGTCGAGCGCGCGGCGGAACGTCATCTGGCGACCGTCCAGCTTGGGCGGCTGGCCGAAGTACAGATCCACGTCGGCAGCCGCGGCGAGCAGGTTGTGTGCCGACGTGATGGCGTGCAGGTCGCCCGTGAAGTGCAAGTTGATGCGATCCGACGGCTGCAACATCGACTTGCCGCCACCCGTACCGCCGCCCTTGACACCGAAGATCGGGCCGAGGGACGGCTCGCGGAGCGCGCACACGGCGTGAACGCCGTTCTTGCGCGCAGCCTGCGTGATGCCGATGGTCGTCGTGGTCTTGCCCTCGCCAGCCGGCGTCGGAGAGATGGCCGTGACGAGCACGAGCTTGCCGCGCGGCGTCGCCGGATGCGTCGGGAACACCACGCTCGCGTCCAGCTTCGCCACGTCCGGACCCCACGGGATGATCTGGTCCTTCGAGAAACCGAGCGCCTCGGCCACGTCAGAGATGGGTCGCATGAGGACTGCACTGTAGCAGCGGTCCGCCGGGGCAGTGGTACCGCGCTATTCGAGGTGCGGTTGCCGACCGTCGAGCGGCAGCATCATGTGGAACACGACGGGCAGGCGCTCCGACTCCTCGATCTCGAGACGTCCGCCATGCGCTTCGACCACGAGGCGGCAGAAGTAGAGCCCCAG
>JAYTLP010000394.1:0-5279 GCA_043729375.1 Myxococcales bacterium | reverse complement strand
CGCCGAACGTGCTCCGTCCCCCGGCCGCCATCGCGCCCGCGCCCAGCGTGCTCCGTCCCCCGGTTGCCGTCGCGCCGGCTCCCGCGCCGAAGCCCGTGGGCGTCGAAGCCCCGGCGGTCCAGGGCGACTCCGTCGCCGCTGCGCCTGCCCCGAGGCCGGTCCCACCGCCGGTCGCCATGCCGCCGCGTGCCGTTCCTGCACCTGCACCATTTCCTGCAGCCGCGCCGAACGTGCTGCGCCCGGCGGCTGCGCAGCAGGCCATCCCGAGCAACGTGCCGCAGATGCCGCGCCCATCGCTGGTGCCCGGTGTCGCGACCCCGACGCCGCGCGCTGCCGACGTGCCGCAGGCCGTTCGGGCCGAGATCACGCCGGCCACGGGTGCGCCGGCAGGCATGGCGGGCGTCGTGCAGCAGGTCGCGGACCGCGTCCCCTCCGCAATCGCCGCCAGGGGGGCCGAGTACGACGCGATCGCCAAGCTCTCTCGCGAGGTCATCGAGCAGATCGTCTGGGAAGTCGTCCCCGAGCTCGCGGAGAGCATCATCCGCCAGGAGCTCGACCGCCTCGTTCGCGAGCGCCAGAACGCCTGAACGTCACGGTCGCGTTCGGTAACACCAAGGGGCGGTCGCCGCGCAAGACGCGAGCGACCGCTTCGAGTTTGTCCTCCTACACGTGGCCGAAGGGTCGAGTCAGATGACCGAAATCCAGAAGTCCTACGATCCCGCCGCCGTCGAGCAGAAGTGGTATCGCTTCTGGCAGGAGCAGCGCTACTTTCACGCCGACGCAGCCACGCCGAAGGCGCCATTCAGCATTGTCATTCCGCCGCCCAACGTCACGGGCGCGCTGCACATGGGTCACGCGCTCTTCGTCACCATCCAGGATCTCCTGATCCGCTGGCGTCGCATGGGCGCGTACAACGCGATGTGGCTGCCCGGGACGGATCATGCCGGCATCGCGACCCAGCTCGTCGTCGAGCGTCAGCTCAAGGCCAAGGAGGGCAAGACCCGCCACGACCTCGGCCGCGAGGAGTTCCTGAAGCGCGTGTGGGAGTGGAAGGAGAAGAACGGCAGCCGCATCATCGAGCAGATGAAGGTGCTCGGTGCCTCCTGCGACTGGAGCGCGAGCGCTTCACGATGGATCCGGGCCTGTCGAAGGCGGTCATCGAGGCGTTCGTACGCCTGCACGAGGATGGCCTCGTCTACCGTGCCGAGCGCCTCATCAACTGGTGCTCGGCCTGCAACACGGCGCTCTCGGATCTGGAGGTCGAGCACGAGGAGACGAAGGGCTCGATCTGGCGCATCGCGTATCCGATCATCGGAGACGGCGTTCCTGCGGGCGAGAAGCTCGTCGTCGCCACCACGCGTCCCGAGACCATGTTCGGCGACACCGCGGTCGCGGTGCACCCCGATGATCCTCGCTTCAATAAGTACATCGGTAAGGAGCTCGAGCTCCCGCTGTCGGGACGCCGGATCCCGATCATCGGCGACGCGGTTCTCGTCGACATGGAGTTCGGGACCGGCGCCGTGAAGGTGACGCCCGCGCACGACTTCAACGACTTCGAGACGGGCCTCCGCCACAAGCTGCCGATGATCTCGATCATCGATCAGCAGGGGAAGCTCAACGCCGAGGTCCCCGAGAAGTACCGCGGGCTTCTGGTGCAGGACGCGCGCAAGGTGGTGCTCGCCGACCTCGAGGCGGCAGGGCTGCTGATCGGCGAGGATCCGCACACGCTGTCCGTCGGCCGCTGCCAGCGGTCCTCCACTATCGTGGAGCCTCTGCTGTCGCTGCAGTGGTTCGTGCGGTCGGAGCCCCTCGCGAAGCCGGCCATCGAGGCCGTCGAGAGCGGCAAGACCAAGTTCGTCCCCGAGATGTGGACGAAGACGTACATGCACTGGATGACCAACATCAAGGACTGGTGCATCTCGCGCCAGCTCTGGTGGGGCCACCGCATCCCCGTGTGGTACGCGCCGGAGGACTCGTCGAGGTTCTGGGTCGCGCGCTCTGCCGAGGAGGCGTTCGAGAAGGCCGGCCGAAACGACCTCGTGCAGGACGAGGACGTCCTCGACACGTGGTTCTCGTCCGCGCTGTGGCCGTTCTCCACGCTGGGCTGGCCGGAGATGACGAAGGAGCTGAAGACCTTCTACCCGACCGCCGTCATGGAGACCGGCTACGACATCCTCTTCTTCTGGGTAGCCCGGATGATGATGATGGGCCTCTACTTCATGAAGAAGGTGCCGTTCCGCACCGTCTACTTGCACGCCATCGTCGTCGACGAGAACGGCGACAAGATGTCGAAGGTGAAGGGCAACGTCATCGATCCGCTCGACGTCGTCTACGGCGCCACGCGGCAGCAACTGCTCGACAAGGCCAAGGACGGCCTCGCGCCCCCCGAGGCGCTGAAGCACATCGAGCGCAGCTTCCCCGACGGGATCCCTTCGTCGGGTGCCGATGCGCTGCGGTTCACGCTCGCGTCCATGGCAGCGCAGGGCCGCAACATCCGGCTCGCGCTCCCCCGCGTCGAGGGCTACCGCAACTTCGCCAACAAGCTCTGGAACGCGGCGCGCTTCGCCCAGCGTCACTTCCCCGGCTTCGACGCGGATCGCTTCGGCGACGCGCTGCGCGACAGCCGCGAGACGGCGGCGCTCGGGCTCGCCGATCGCTGGATCCTCTCGCGCCTGCAGAAGACGTCGGCCGAGGTCGATACGGCGCTCGAGGCCTTCCGCATCAACGAGGCCGCGCAGGCCATCTATCGCTTCGTCTGGAGCGAGCTCTGCGACTGGTACATCGAGCTCGTGAAGCCGGTCCTCTATGACGAGAGCAACGAGGTCTCTGCGCACAAGGCGAAGCGTGCCGCGCAGGGCTCGCTCGCGATGTCGCTCGAGACCGCGTGTCGCCTGCTGCACCCGTTCATGCCGTTCATCACCGAGGAGATCTGGCAGAACCTGCCGAAGGCGACGGGCACGCCGGGCTCCATCATGATCACCATGTACCCGGTCTCCGACGAGAGCCTCATCGACGAGGAGGCGGAGAAGATCGTCGAGACGATGAAAGACTTCGCCATTGCCGTTCGCGCGCTGCGCGCCGAGTACTCGGTGCCGCCGTCGCAGCCCGTCGACGTCACCATCCTCTTCGGCGACGCTGCGACGCACGATCTCGTGAAGACGTACGAGCCGGTCTTGCGGACCGCCGTGAAGATCGGCGCGCTGAACCTCGCCGATGGCGGAGAGCCGCCCTCGGGCACGGTCGTCTCGGTCATCGGCGGCGCGCAGGTCTGCGTCCATCTGAAGGGGCAGATCGACGTCGCGGCCGAGAGATCGCGCATCGAGCGCGATCTCGCCAAGACCGAGAAGGAGCGCGGAGGCATCGCGGGGCGTCTCGGCAACGCGGCGTTCGTCGACAAGGCCCCCGCGGCGGTCGTCGAGAAGGAGCGCGAGAAGCTGGCGGAGCTCGACGATAGGCGGGTGCGCCTGCACCAGAGCCTCACGCGGCTCGCGGCGCTGGCCTGACCGTGGCGCCGGCGCTGCGAGTGAGCGCGCAGGACACCGCGCTCGTGCTCGTCGACATCCAGGACCGGCTCGCGTCCGCGATGCCCGCCGAGGCGTTCGCCGCGATGACGCGCAACATCGTGACGCTCGTTGCTGCAGCCGCGCGGCTCAACCTGCCGGTCCTGGTGAGCGAGCAGTACCCGCGGGGTCTCGGTCGCACGATCCCCGTGCTGAGAGAAGCGCTCGGAAAGCTCCAGCAGGCAGCCATCTACCTCGAGAAGGACGCGTTCTCGCTCGCTGACGAGCCCCTGGCGCAGAGCTTCCTCGGCCACGGCAAGCGGACGCTCGTGATGGTCGGCGTCGAGACACACATCTGCGTGTACCAGTCTGCGCGCGAGCTCTCCCGGCGTGGCTACGCGGTGCACGTCCCCGTCGATGCGGTGGCATCGCGGACCGAGGACAACCACCGCATCGGCGTCGACCTCATCGCGCGGTCGGGTGGAGTGCCCACGTCCACCGAGACGGTCGTCTTCGACCTGCTCGAGCGCGCCGGCACCGAGGACTTCAAGGCGCTGTCGCGCCTCGTGAAGTAGGGATGCTGCCGTGATCGGTCGCACCATCGGCAATTACGTCGTTCGCGACAAGATCGGCGAAGGCGGCATGGGCGTCGTCTACCTCGCCGAGCACCCGCGCATCGGCCGTCGGGTCGCCATCAAGGTGCTGCTTCCGCAGCTGAGCTCGAACCCCGAGGTCGTGGCTCGCTTCTTCACCGAGGCGCGCGCGTCGAGCGCCATCAAGAACGAGCACATCATCGACATCATCGACTTCGGCGAGCTGCCCGACCGGTCGAGCTACATCACGATGGAGTGGCTCGAGGGCGAGTCGCTCGCCGCGCTGCTCGAGCGCGAGCGTGTGCTGCCGCTCTCCCGCGTGCAGCACATCGCGCGCGGCATCGGTCGCGCGCTCACCGCCGCGCACGCGCACGGCATCGTTCATCGCGATCTCAAGCCCGACAACATCTTCCTCGTCACGCACGGGGACGACCGGGACTTCGTGAAGGTGCTCGACTTCGGCATCGCCAAGCTCATGGGGGATGACACCGGCGGGCAGGTCCCCGGCGCCAAGACGCGCACCGGCGCCATCATCGGCACGCCGATGTACATGTCTCCGGAGCAGTGCCGGGGCGTCGCCGTCGACGAGCGGAGCGACACGTACTCCTTCGGTATCATCCTGTACCAGATGCTGGGCGGGCAGGTGCCGTTCGCCGCCGAGGGCCTCGGTGACCTGCTGCTCATGCACATGACGGAGCCGCCGCGACCGTTGCGCGAGCTCGTGCCGTCGCTTCCCGTGGAGATCGAGCGAGCCGTCCAGCAGGCGCTCGAGAAGGATCCGCAGAAGCGCTACGCGCGGGTCGAGCAGCTCGTCACCGCGCTTGGCGTGGTCGGCACCGGCGACCTCGCCACGCTCCCCGCGGATCACGTGCCGCGATCGACAGCGCACGTCAGCGCGACGGATACGATCGGAGCGGCGGTGGGCGAGGCCGGGGCCGCGGTTGCTTCGCGCGGTGCGCGCTGGGGCTGGGTGGCATTGCCGCTCGTACTGGGAGGCGCGCTCGGCGCCGCGATGCTCTGGCCCGCTCCGCACGGCGATCCCGGTGGGGTCGTAGGTGAGGTGCACCCCGGCGTGAGCACGGTGCCACCGCAGAGCATCGTGCCGCCCCCCACCGTGACGATGGTACGCTTCGCTGTGCGCGCGACGCCCGAAAACGCCGTCGTACGAGTGGACGGCGTGGTGCAC
>JAYTLP010000393.1:0-4196 GCA_043729375.1 Myxococcales bacterium | reverse complement strand
GCATCTCCGTGAGCTGGCACTCGATGCTGAGCGCCTCGTACTGCATGGGCTTGGTGCCCTTGCCCTGAATGGCGACCTGCACCTGCGTCGGCTTCCACTTGCCGACCTCGAAGTCGAGCCAGCCAGCGCGGCCGTAGAAGCTCGAGCCCAGCGTCGCCGCGAGCGGGTCGGTGTCGCCGTCGTCGACCCACGAAGGGTCGCGGTTCGCCTCGGTGGCGACGAGCAGCACGCGGGCGATGCCGTTGTAGATGGACGAGCGGATGGTGCGCTTCGTCGCGATGGCCCAGGGCGGCAGCCACATCAGGCGGCACGTGCTCTTCTGCGTGAGGTAGTCGTCCGCGATCCAGACGGGCTTGTCGACGCTCTCGCGCCAGAAGAAGAGCGCCGGGAGATCCCGCTCGGTGAAGAGCGCGAAGCACGGATTGTCGTCGTACGTGGACTTGACGACGAGGCCGCTCTGGTTGTCCTTGAAGACCGCGTTCCATGCCGCCGGCGCGTTCGCGTTGAGGACGGCCTTGAAGAACGCGAGCGACGTGGAGAGCAGCGGGTCGCCGACGGAGGCGCCGTTGACGGGCGCGACGAGCGGGATGGGCAGGGCTCCGAAGAGATCGCTCATCGCGTTATCCTCTCGGCGTAGCGCGCGAGGGCCTTCGCGGTGTTGTCGTGGAGCGCCTCCTCGGCGACGTGCTCGCCGAGCGGCATGAAGGGATACGCCTGGTTGCGGGACGTGCCGAAGTTGACGTACGCGGCGTACTCCTCGGGCACGACGGCCTCAGCCTCGGGCGTGCCGTCCGGCGCGTTCGCGCCTTCGACGTGCATGTTGTTCGTGAGGTTGCCCGTCTGGTCTTGGTACGGGTGGCTGTCCTGCATCGTCGTGACGGCGTACTTGGCGGCGTCGTACGAGCCCTCGAGGAGGTCGCCGTCGAGATCGCTGGAGGCGGACGCGAGGTCGGCGAGGAGCGTGTCGAAGTCGTCCAGGCCGACGGTGATCAAAAGTCACCCATGTTGGAAGTGCCGTCGCTGTTGTCGCTGATGATCCGCGGGCCGCTCGCGTAGACGATGGACTGCGCGAGGCCGGGCGCCGGCTGCGGAGGGCTGTCGGTCGGCGCGATCTGCACCTGGAGGAGCGCAAAGCGTTCGAGCGCAGCGACGAGCTCCTTCGTGAGCGCGCCGTTCGGCTCGGCCGCGTACGTGCGGACGTACTCGGGGTGGCGGCGGTACGCGTAGATGGTCGCCCACTGCACTTCGAAGTCCTTCAGGAGGACCGAGATGCTGTCGCCGCCGACGACGATGTTCGCGCCGGGCGCCTCGGGCGGCATGACCGCGTAGACGCGAGGCAGGTACGAGCACGTTTGCGCGTGGGCGCGCGCGATGACGCTGAGCACCGGACGCGACGCATCGACGATGACGCGGCTGCCCGTGTTGCCGTCGTCGAAGATGGCCATGTAGGCCGTCTCGCTGATGGCGTCGACGAGGTCCTGGGGCGTCGTGAACGCTCGGATGGCCATGGTCGATGCTCCTCAGCGAGACGGTCTCGCGGCTGTCAGACGCGCTTGATGGTGCCGGCTGTAAGCGCGCCAGCCGCCTCGTCCTCGGTGAGCTCCACGATCTCGCCGCACGCGACGTGGCGCTGCGAGGCGAGCGTGAGAGAGCCGAAGATGACCTTGAACTTGCCGCTGTGCTCGGGCTCCGGCTCGGGCTCGGCGGCCGGCCACTGGTGCACGGCCGGCGCGAGGCTCGCCGCGGGCTCGGCCTCGGCCTCGACCTCGGCCAGCGTGACGGTCTCGAGGGTGAGCGACGGCGCCGAGGGCTCGAGCGTCGGTGCGGTCGGCGGCAGCGAGTCGCCGGAGTCCGTGTTGGGCAGCTCGGCAAGCGTGGCGGGCGGCTCGGCCGCGGGCGCCGGCGGCAGGATGACCGCGGAGGTCGGCTCGCTCGAGGGCGTCGCCATGAGCTCGTCGCTCATCCGATGAACGTGACCGTCTCGGAGTGGACGAGAGGGCCGGCCTCGGAGGCCGTCAGGTCGACGACGGCGCCCGGGTGAGCAACGACGCGCTCGCCCTGCTCGTCGTAGCCCAGCGTCACCGAGCCGTGGGTGACGCGGTACTTGCCCGGTTGCGCGAGCAGCGGAGCGGCGGAGGCGACGTGCGCAGCGGGCTTGCCCTGCTTGAGGATCTTCGCGGCCAGGCCAGCGGAGGCGGCCTTGCGGGTCGCGGCGGGCGTCGAGGGCGAGAGCTCGGTGTTGGGTTCGGCGGACGCTGCGGCGGTCATGGTGTCTTCTCCGGTGGCTCGAGGTGGAACGAGAGTCGTCGTGGATCCGCGCGATGGAATCGAACCAGTCGCCTCCGGCCGCTCTGGCCGGTGAGCCCATGCTCCTGCGCGGACGAGCTGCGGCGAGGTTGGAGTCCCTCGCGCGCCGCTCAGTTCACGTCACTGCCAGGCGGCCTTGATGACGCCACCGACGAACTTCGAGGTCGTGACCTCGGCGTCGTGGTGGATGAGGACGACCTTGTTGCCGCCCATCGAGCCGCGGTCCTGGACGAAGTACTCGCGGACGAGCATCCCGTTCGAGGCCGTGCCGTCGGCGACCGTGCCCGCGTCCCAGCGGAACGTGACGGCCGAAGCGACGTCGTCCTGCGTGGTCGGCGGCATCTGCGCCGGCATGCGGAAGAGCACGACGTCGTTGCCCCAGATGTAGTCGAGGACGCCGGCCGCGTTGATGTACTTCATCTTCGCGACGAAGATCTGCGGGATGTTGAGCAGCGAGCTCATGTCGCCCGACGCCGGGAGCGGCGAGGCGCTGTTCTTGTACGCGAAGTACTTCTGGACGCCGCCGTTGCGCTGCATCGCGTGGAAGACCTTCTCGGAGATCATGATGCCGGTGGGATCGCCCCACGAGGCCTCAGCGCGCGCGTGGATGTCCGCGATGGGGTCGGACGAGACTCCGCCGTTCCACTTCGCGGCGGCCGCGAGCGTGGCCACGACCGTGGTGTCCCAGTTCGCCGCCGTGTTGGCGAGGGCCGCGACGCGGATCTCGCGCTCGATCATCAGCGCGTTGAGGACGCGCGTGACCGTGGCCTGACGGATGCGGAGAGCCGCGTCCGCGGCCGCCTCGAGCTGCGTGCCCACGAAGCCGCCGAGCGCATACTCAATGGTGTTGAACGTCGCGTTCGCGAGCCGGGGAGAGATCTCCGCGACCTGTGCGCTGGTGGCGCCGACGATGGGGGTGGCGCGTTGGAACGCGTCCTCCTTCGCGAAGGTGTAGAACTTGTCGCTCGGCTTCGTGCGGAGCAGCGGCGGCGCGAACATGTCGGCCATCGGCGCTTCGTTGCGGTAGCCGGCCGCGTAGCCCGGCGTCGCTGCCGCCTGGTGGACGTCGGAGTTGCCGAGGTCCATCGCGATCGTGTTGCCGTCCCAGTCGGTCATGCGAATGGCCTTCGCTCGCTCGCGCGCCTCCTCCGCGATCTGGCCGGCTCGCGAGCCGATGCCGACCGCGGACCCCATGGCGTTCGCCATGATGCCGCGAGCCTCGCTCGAGGCGTAGTCGGCGAGAAGCCCGTTGTAGTTCTTCTCGACGGGCTCCCACTTCGCGACCTGGTTGCCCGCCTTGTCGTAGACGTAGCCGTTGACCGTATCGAGCTGCAGCTCGGCGCCGGAGTCGGCGTCCTTGTATGCGACGACGTGTTCCTTACCCATGATGGTCTTCCTTGAGGCACAGCGCCGCCGCCCCACCGGCTTCCGCCGGCAAGGTCGTGAGGACGCGATTGTTTGGAGAGCGCGCGACGGAGCGACGCCGGAGGGCGACGCGGAGAGGTTCAGGCGTTGAGGCCGAGAGCGATCAGCACGATGACGGGGTCGAGGTCGGCGCCCGTGGAGAGCGCGATGCCGAGCTGCGCCTTGCCGGCGACGTGGGCCTTCGCGAAGCCGATGCGGGCGGCGGTGGCAGAGCCGTCGACGATGGCGCCGGCGACGACCGCGCCGTCGCACTGCGTCTGCGCGATGCCGGCCGTGCGGACGCGGCCCGAGTTGCCGGCCTTGATGATCTCCATCGTGACGCCGGCGACGACGTTGCCAGACGCAGCGACGGGGACGATGCCGATGCCTTCGACGGGCGCGCCGGAAGCCTGCACGCCGCCGAGGACGTTGACCGCGTCGATCTGGACGGCGACGAAGGCCGGGATGTCGACGCCCGAGTAGTT
>JAYTLP010000392.1:0-5641 GCA_043729375.1 Myxococcales bacterium | reverse complement strand
CTTGTCCTTGCGGTCGTGGTTCTTGCTGATGACACCGTACGCGGCGTCGAGGATGGTCTGTGTCGAGCGGTAGTTCTGCTCGAGCTTCACGACATGCGCGTCCGGATGGTCGCGCTCGAAGTCGAGGATGTTGCGGACGTCGGCACCCCGCCACGCGTAGATGCTCTGGTCGTCGTCACCGACGACGCAGAGATTTCCGCTGCGGTGCGAGAGGTGGCGGACCAGGTCGTACTGCACGCGATTGGTGTCCTGGAACTCGTCGACGAGCACGTGGTCGAAGAGGCCGGCGAGGTGTGGGCCCACCACGGGGTCGCGCCCGAGCCGCTCCGTCTTCCACAGGAGGTCCCCGAAATCGACGCCACCCGACTGCTCGAGGCGCTGCTGGTAGACGGGGTACACGCGCGCGACGAGGTCGGTGAAGTAATCCTCGCCCGCGTACTCGTTCGGACCGAGACCCTTGTTCTTCGCGCCGTCGATGGCCGACAGCATCTGCCGGGGCGAGGCGTACCGATCGACGATGCCGAGCTCCTTCATCACGCGACCGACGAGCTTCTTCTGGTCGTCGTCGTCGAAGATGTTGAAGTCGCGCGGGAGCTTCGCGGCCTCGGCGTTCTGACGCAGCATGCGCGCGCATGTGGCGTGGAACGTGCCGACCCACATGCCCTTCAGCCGCCCCGGTGCCAGCCGCTCGAGGCGCTCTCGCATCTCGCCGGCTGCCTTGTTCGTGAACGTGACCGCGAGGATCCGCCACGGCTTCACGCCACGGCGGAGCAGGTCGTGGATGCGCTGCGTGATGACGCGCGTCTTGCCGGACCCCGCGCCCGCGAGGATGAGCAGCGGTCCGTCCCCGTGCACCACGGCCGCGGCCTGCGCGGAATTGAGGCCGTGATCGGAGGGAGATTCGCCGTTCTCGTGCATCGACGTTGGTTATGCCACGTCACTGACTTTCACGGTCGTTTGAACTATACCGTCGCGCGTGAGCGAGACGACCTCAGCCGACGGGCGCGCACTGCGCCACGCGTACGATGGGCCGTTCTTCCGGCGGCTGGCGATCGGTGGCGTGACGAAGATTCCGCTGTCGGTCAAGTTCGCAACGATGCCGCTGTGGGGCGGCATCTTCCACGCGCTGCTCCCGTCTGCCCGCCGGGCGGCAGAGCGCAACCTGCGGCGCGTGCTCCCCGACGCTTCGAGGCTCGCGCTGCGCCGCACCTCGTTCCGCCTCTTCACGAACTACGCGCAGTCCATCGCCAACCTCTTCGCGCTGTACCACGACCTGCCGCTCGGGATCACGACGCGCACCCACCACGGCGACGTGCTCGAGCAGCTGCACCGCAAGCAGCGTGGCGCCGTGCTCGCAACCGGTCACATGGGCTACTGGCAGATCGCTCCGTTTCTCATGGCAAAGAAGGCCTATGCGCCGCTCACGATGGCCATGGCCGAGGAGCCGAACCAGCAGACGGCCGAGTTCGAGAAGCGCTTTCGCTCGCGGATGCGTATCGTCTACACGACCCGCAGCCCGCTCGCGCTGGTCGAGCTCGCGCGGCTCGTCGGTCGGGGTGAGCTCGTCGGGATGCAGATGGATCGGCCGATGGGCTCCGCGCACATCCTCGTCGACTTCTTCGGCACGCCGGCGCCATTCCCTGTCGGACCGGCCACGCTCGCCCGCGCGACGCGCGCGCCGCTCATCCCGGCATTCGTCCTCGCGCGGCGCGATCGTCGGCACTGTGAGATCTTCATCGAGGCGCCGATCGAGGTCGCGCATACGCGGGACCGTGACAAGGACATCCGCGACGCCACGGAGCGCCTCGTTGCGCTGTACCAGCGCTTCGTCTCGCAGCACCCCGACCAGTGGTTCAACTTTTTCGACTTCTGGTCCCCACCGCAGGTCCCTCGATGAGTCGCATCGCGGTCACCGGGCTCGGTGCAGTCACCGGCTTCGGACGTGGCGTCGAGGCGCTGTGGACCGGGCTCGTCGAGGGACGGCGTGCCACCGCGCTCCGCCCCGAGCTCGGTGCCCTGGCGACCGTGGGCCCGATCGCGCTCGTGCCAGACCTCCCATGGGACGAGGCGCGCGCCGAGACGATCTGCCGCTGGGCAGCGGAAGAAGCGCTCGCCGATGCGCAGCTCGACGCGGCGGCGGTCACGCTCTCGTTCGGAACGACCAAGGGCGGGATCACGCCCTTTCTCGAGCTCGTGCGCAATGCCGCACACCCGCCGTTCTCGCCGGCCGCGCGTGCAACGTATGCCGGGACCGCGCTCGTCCTCGCCGCAGCGCTCGGGGTGCGTGACGTCGAGATCGCGTCGGCGGCATGCGTCTCCTCCAACGTGGCGATCGGCACCGGGCTCGACCTGCTCCGCCGCGGCGATTCGCAGCACGTGATTGCAGGGGGTGGCGACTCGCTCTCCGACTTCGTGATCTCCGGGTTTGCGTCGCTGAAGGCGCTCGACGCGCAACCCAGCCGCCCGTTCGACGGTGCCCGGCGAGGGCTCAACCTCGGAGAGGGGGCGGGCTTCCTCGTACTCGAGCGCGAGGACACCGCACGCGCGCGCGGTGCACACATCCACGCCTGGCTCGACGGGTACGGTCTGTCCGCCGACGCCGTGCACATGACGGGGCCCGACCGCGAGGGTCGAGGCGCTGCGCGCGCGATGAATGCCGCGCTCGGTGAGGCGGGCCTCCGCGCCGACCAGATCGACTTCATCTCGTCGCACGGCACGGGCACCGTCTTCAACGATCTCATGGAGGACAGGGCAATCGCGCTGTCGTTCGGCATGCGCGCGATCCCGGTGCACTCCATCAAGGGCGCCATCGGTCACACGCTCGGCGGATCCGCGGTGCTCGAGGCGGTCGTCACCGTCCGCGCGCTCGAGACCGGCATCATCCCACCGACCGTCGGCCACGAGCGCCGCGACACGGAAATCGTGCTCGACGTCGTGGCGGCCGCGCCGCGACGCGTGCCCATGCAGCATGCACTGTCCACGTCGTCGGGCTTCGGCGGCACCAACGCGGCCATCGTGCTGTCGCGGGCACCATGAGCCGCCTGCCCTCCGCGCTGGTGACGGCGCCGCCCCTCCCGACGCTGGATGCGCCGAGCTCGCGCGGGCTCGACGTGGTGCGCTGGGCGGGCCGTCCCGCGAAGCTCGCGCGCATGGACCGTCTGTGCGCGCTCGCACTCGTGGCCGCGGACGGTGCGTTGCTCGATGCGGGCATCGTCGTTCCGTCCGCCGCGCTCGCACGGATCGGCGTCGTCCTCGGCACCGCGTTCGGCTGCCATGCGACGAACGAGGCCTACGACGCCGGCGCACGCTGCGGTGCGCCGAGCCCTCGGCTGTTCGCCTACACGCTGCCGTCGTCGGCGGTGGGCGAGATCTCCATACACGCGGAGCTGACGGGCCCGGCAACCACCGTGGTGAGCGGCCTCACCGCTGGGCTCGACGCGCTGCGCGAGGCGCGCCGCCACCTCGACGCCGGGCGCGCCGACCGCATGCTGGTCGTCGCGGCAGACGTGGTCACCCCCACGCTCGCGCGCCTCGGCAGCACGACCCCCGCGTACGACGCGGCCTGCGCCCTCCTCGTCGACGCCACACGGCCGATGAGTGGCCTCACCCGCTTCGTCGCGGGCGACTCGTTGCAGGCCGCGGAGCGCTGCCTCGCCGCGCTCGACCTCACCGGCGTGACACAGAGCTGGGCACCACGCGCGCTCGCTCTCACTCTCCCCGGCGAGCGCAACGACCTCGACGACGGGCTGCTCGCCGCGGCGCCCCTCGCGGCGATCCGCAAAGCTCGCGGGGTCGCACTGTTCGTGGCCCTCGATCCCGCAGGCCTCGCCACTGCCGTCATCCTCGGCTGATCAGCGCGCGAAGTAGCGTGGCGAGCCGTGCTGCCACGGGTCGTACTGCGCTGCGAAGCGGACGCGCTCGCTGATCGACGGGTGGCCGTAGCTCCACCACACCCACCACGGTGAGGGATCGGGCAGGTCGAGGTCGAGCTTGCCGAGCGCCTGGAATGTCCGCGCCGCGGTCTGAGCAGGGTCGGGGACGAAGCCGTGGATGATCTCCTGACCGTAGACGTCTGCGGCATGCTCCTGGCGACGCGAGAGCGCGTTGCCTGCGGGCTCGCCGAGCAGGCCGAGGACCGTGAACACCACCGCGTACAGTCCGAACGCGGCGGGGTCGTCGAGCCCGGTGAGAGCGTAGCGCCTCCGTTGCAGCAGCCGCGCTACGATCAGCTGGCCGACGAACAGCGACACGCAGATGGACAGGCTGGCGACCAAGACACCGCGGACGATGTGACCCAGCGCGTAGTGCCCGAGCTCGTGCCCGAAGATGAAGAGCACCTCGTCGTCGGGTCGCCGATCTGCGGTGGTGTCCCACACGACGACCCGCTTCGACGCGCCGAAGCCCGTCACGTACGCATTGAGCGACGTGTGCTTCGCGCTCGCCTTCATGAGGAACATGCGTGACGGCGGGATGGCCTCACCGCTCCTGCCGATCACCACCGCGAGCTTCCGGACGAGGGCCTCGTGATGCGCGGCGAGCGGCTCGAACTCGTCGAACAGGGGCGCGACGACGTAGGGCGAGGCAAACGTGACGGCCAGGACAACCGGCACGGCCACCGCGGAGATCCACAGCCAGGCCCGCTTCCCGGTGCGCCGCACGAGCCAGCGCGCACCGACGAGCAGCGGGACCGCGAACGCCAGCGCGAGCCCGAGCGACTTTGCGCGGTCTCCCCACCAGCTCGGCCAGCCCTGCACGGACAGTCCGTAGGAGAGCGAGACGCGGTGCGCCCAGACGCTGAACGGCAGCGGCTGGAGGCAGAGCACCGCCACGAACGCGGTGAAGAACGCGAGGCCGCGCAGCCGTGGCGGCAACCGCTCGGTGCGATCGCGCAGCCAGCGCCAGCCGCCGAGCTCGAGCAGCAGCACCAGCAGCGCGAGCAGGACCACGATGTCGCCCAGCGCGATGATCTTGTAGATACGAT
Source organism: Myxococcales bacterium (assembly GCA_043729375.1). GTDB lineage: Bacteria > Myxococcota_A > Polyangia > Palsa-1104 > Palsa-1104 > JBDTCO01. The sequence goes on along the minus strand of JAYTLP010000392.1, from coordinate 660 downwards.
CGAGCGCGATCGACCTTCGTAGCGCGTCGTTCGGCAGCGTGTACTGGTCGATCATGCGAGCAGGTCGTCGAGCGTGACGGAGCGCAGCAATCGCGCGTCCAGCTCGTCGAGCAAGGCCTCGAGGACCGCGGAGGCGATGGGCACACGGTCGTCACGCTCCGCGCCGTCGTGGAGGACGAGGATCGAACCGGCACGGAGCGCGGGTCGCAGGCGGCGCAGCGCCGCATCGACGGTTGCGCCCCTGGTGCCGTCGCGTGCGGTGCGCGTCCAGGAAACGAGCTCGAGCCGCGCGCGCTGCGCGGCCTGGGCAACGCGCGGCGACACGATACCCACGGGCGCCCGGAACCAGCGCCCGGGCACGCTCGTGCCACGCGCCACGCAGAGGATGGCCTCGGCGCGAGCGAGCTCGTCGGCGAGCTGAGCCGGCGGCAGAAAGGCAGTGGTGCGCGCGTGATCGAGCGAGTGGTTCGCGAGACCATGGCCGCGCGCTGCGATCTCGCGCAGGAGCGCCGGCTGGGCTGCGCCCTTCTTCGCGATCACGAAGAAGGTGCCTCGGTGCCCGCGCGACTCGAGGAGGTCGAGGACGCGACGCGTCGACGTCGGATCGGGCCCGTCGTCGAACGTGAGCGCGAGCGTGCCCGCGCTGCCCACCGGATCGGC
>JAYTLP010000391.1:0-10940 GCA_043729375.1 Myxococcales bacterium | reverse complement strand
ATCGCGGCCGCGAGCACCGCGAGACCGAGCGCGCTCCAGCCGAGGCGCGCACTCTTTTCGCGCTTCTGCTGGTCGGAGACGGCGTGCGTGGCCCAGAGTGTGAGCGCGCCGCCGCAGCGGGGGCACAGCGCCGAGCGGCGCGGAAAGCGCTCGCGGCACGCGACGCAGTAGCGGTCTCCTGCGTTGCGGCCTCCGAACTGCGCGTCGATGATCTTGCCCACGAGTCTCCTTGAACCTCTACGCCAGAGATTATACGGTCCCGTCACCATGCCGCGCCACTCCGGATCCGCCCTCGTTCTCTCCGCCTCCTTGTGCCTGGGCCTGTCGCTCGGCGCGTGCGCAAGCGACGCGCCCACCGCGCCGGCCGAGGCCGCGGGCGAGACCGCGTCGGCCGCCGACTCACCGATGAAGTACAAGGTGCTCGCCGACACGACCGATGCGAAGACCAACACCGTCGAGTACCACGCGCTCGTCGCCGAGGGGCCCAAGCACGACGACGTCGAGAAGCTGCTCAAGTACCTCTACCGTCACGTCATGCAGCGCGGGGACACGCCGCCCGGCACACTCGCCCTCGCCGTCTACTCGAGCGAGTCGCAGTACAAGACGCCGCCGCGGACGCCCATCGGCACCGTCGCGCAGAAGCCCGGCGAGATCGCGCCGACCTTCGACAACAAGGTGCCGCTCGAGTTCTGGCAGCAGGTCGACGAGGCGCTGACGCACGAGGACAAGACGTGGAAGCTGCAGAAGAAGATCGTGCGCAACGACGCCCAGAAGTCACTCGCGCTCACGCTGCCGTACGTCGAGCCGGGGAAGGACGAGTGGGCCGAAACACTTTCGTTCAACCAGGCCATGAACATCTTCACCGACACGGCGCAGCAGGTCTTCGAGAAAATTCCCGAGCTCTCGTCGTTCAGCTACGTCGGCACGTGGTCGACGGCGTGCAAGGACCATGCGGCCACCTGCCCCGCCGAGGACGTCGTCAAGATCTCGCTCGATCGTGACACCTACCATTCGCTCAAGCTGAACGAGCTCGACGAGTCGGTCGGCCAGATCCACGGTCGCGCGTACCTCGAGCTCTCGAGCGGCAAGGGCTCGGACGCCGCCATCTCGAAGGCCAACGGGGCGCGCATGTCGGCGCTGTACCGAAAGATGCTCGCGCAGCTCAAGGGCCGCGCCTGGGTCTCTCCCAAGCTCAAGTGATCCGCGGTGCGCTGCTGGTCGCCGTTGCGCTCGGGGCAGCCGCCACCGCGCTGGCGCAGGGCGCGCCCACGTCCCCGGCGCTTCCCGTCGACAACACGATCGGCACGCCGAAGACCGCACCCAACGCCAACCGCAACCCCAACCCCGATCCAAGCACCGCCACGGGGAACAACAGCGGTGCGGGGCTCGGCTTCGACTACGGCTCGTACGGCCGCGTAGGCATCGGCTCGGACCTGCGCGGGCACGAGGGCTACGGGTCCGACGTCGTGTCGCACGGCACGCGCTACGAGCTCGCCCCCTACGTCGAGCTCGCTTTCTACTACACGGGCAAGGTCGGTGACGATGCGTACCGCAGGTGGCGCGTCGTGCTCGTGCCCGCGTTCGCCGGCGGCAACCTGTTCCACTACTCCGGCAGCCTCGACTCGCACTTCGTCCTGCGCAACGCGTACGCCGAGGTCGAGAACGTGGGTCTCGACGGTCTCACACTGTGGGTCGGCTCACGCACGTACCGCGGCGACGACATGTACCAGTTCAACTACTGGCCGCTCGACAACCTCAACACCGTCGGTGCAGGCGCGCTCTTCACGCGGAAGCGCACCACCGCCGCGCTGCACGTCGGGCTCAACCGCCTCGACTCCGCGTACCAGTACGAGACGCTCGACACGCCGCCACGCGGGCTCGGTCCGCCGGGCACCTCGACCGTGCTCGACCGCCCGCGCGCCGTCGTCTCGTTCAAGCTCACGCAGGGCTTCTGGCGCCTGGACTCGGCGCGCGGCGCGAAGGTGGCACTGTACGGTGAGCTCCACGCCCTGCCTTCGGGCGACACCACCGATGCGAAGACGCGACTCGTCACGCCCCTCCCGCGGGACTTCGGGTGGGTCGCGGGTGCGCAGCTCTCCGGCTGGCTGCGACCCAACGTGTTCCTCAACCTGTGGTTCCGCTCCGCCGGCGGTCTCGCGGCGTACGGCGAGCTCACGGCGCCGACCTCGCTACCCATCACGCACAAGGTCACCACCGCGCTGGAGCTCGTCGGTGCCGTCGCCGGCAACTGGGAGTCGAGGTACGTCGGCCTCATGGTTGCGAGCTACGCGCGCCGCTTCGTCGACGCGGCGCCCGGCCAGTTCAACCCGCAGAGCTACACCGAAGGCATCGTCGCCGTCCGCCCGACCGTGTACCTCGGCAAGTACTTCCACCTGGCCGCCGAGGTCTCGTTCCAGGGACGCCAGTCCGACGGGGTGGATGCGTACTTCGGCCGCGTGCTGAAGCCGAAAGTGTTTCGTGCGTCGTTCGCGCCCACCGTCTCGCCGACCGGAAAAGGGAGCTTCGCGCGCCCCAACCTGTACCTCGTGTACCAGGTGTCGCGCATCAACCAGGACGGCCTCGACGCCCTCTTCAACGCGGGCGACTACCGCGCCATTCACGACGTCGTGCATTACGCGGGCGGCGGCGTCGAGTGGTGGTTCAACTCGAGCTATCGATGACGAAGACGCTCCTCCTCGTTTGTCTCCTGCTCTGCGCGTGCGCGCCCGACCCGTCTGCGATCGACGTCAACTTCCAGACGACCGATCAGCACGTCGAGGACTGGCGCGACGAGGTCGTGTATCAGCTCCTGGTCGATCGCTTCGGCGACGGCGACGTCACCAACGACGACCACGTGCAGCCCGGCGAGCTCGGCCGCTTCCAGGGTGGCGACTGGCAGGGGGTCACCAATCACCTCGACTACCTGACGAAGCTCGGGGTCACGGCGATCTGGATCTCGCCCGCGGTGCGGAACCTCGAGACCGACGCGGGCTTCGACGGCTATCACGGGTACTGGCAGTCGGACATGACGCGCCCCAACCCGCACTTCGGTGACCTCGGTGCCTTGCGGACGATGGTGAAGGCGGCGCACGAAAGGGGCATCAAGGTCATCCTCGACCTCGTCACGAACCACATCGGTCAGCTCTTCTATTACGACATCAACGGCAACGGTCAGCCGGACGACACCGTCTACGGGGCGGGCTGCGGGGTGCAGCCGCCTGCCGACTCGCAGGCGTGCCCGGTCCCGCCCGTAATCACCCACCTCACCGAGTACGACCCCGACTACGATTCGCGCGGCGTGCAGGGCTACACCTCGCTCGGGTTCTCCGGGCCTGCCGCGGTGCGCTGGATCTACGACCCGGCCATCGATCGCCTGCCGCCGCTTCCGGGCTCGGGCGCGAGTCCCGACCAGTCGTCGAGCGGTGCAGCGCTGTTCCAGCGGCTCGACTGGTACCATCGTCGCGGTCGGATCACCGACTATGCGAACCGCGACCAGGTCGTGAACGGCGACTTCCCCGGCGGCCTCAAGGACGTGGCAACCGAACGCGAGGACGTGCGGGCCACGATGACGGCGGTGTTCGCGCGCTGGATCCGCATGGCCGACTTCGACGGCTTCCGCATCGACACGCTGAAGCACGTCGACCATGAGTTCTGGCAGCATTTCTGCTCGGGCATCCGCCAGTACGCGGCGGGGCAGCCCATCGCCGACCCGACGCAGCTCGGCTCCGAGACCGCGTCGGTCCCTGCGCTCACCGTGCCGAAGACGCACTTCCTCATGTTCGGCGAGTCCTTCGACGGAAACGACGAGCTGAACGGAAGCTATACCGCGCCGAACGAGGTCGACAGCGTCTTCCACTTCGCGCAGAAGTTCTCCGTCTTCGATGGCGTCTTCAAGAACAACGGCCCGACGAAGGCCATCGAGGATCAGCTCGCTCGCGTCTCGGCGAGCTACGCCGCAACGCCGCAGCCTGGCGGCATCGAAACGGCGCCACGGGACTCGCTCGTCAATTTCATCGACAACCACGACGTCGCGCGCTTCCTGTTCGACAAGCCTTCACCGGACGCGCTCCGCAACGCACTCGCGTTCTTGCTCACCGAGCAGGGGATCCCGTGCATCTACTACGGCACCGAGCAGGAGCTCTCCGGCGGAAACGACCCGACCAACCGCGAGGTGCTCTGGAGCACGGGCTACGACACCACGGGGGCCACGTTCCAGTGGATCCAGAAGCTCATCGCCGTGCGCAAGGCGTACGCGCCGCTCCGCCGGGGCACCATGGCGGTGAAGTGGTCGACGAAGCACGTCGCCGCCGAGCAGGACGCGGGCATCTTTGCATTCGAGCGCAGCTACCTGGGCAAGACCGTGCTCGTCGTCGTGAACACGTCGGACACGAAGACCTCAGAGACATCCGCCATAAACGTCGGCGGCGGCGCCATGAGCACCTCGTTTCCGAGCGGCACCCACCTCGTCGAGGTGCTGTCGAACGATCCGGCGCAGGCGCTCACTACCGACGCAGGCGGCACGCTCATCGTCAGCGTCCCGCCGCGCGGCGCGAAGATCTTCGTGCCCGACGGCGACGTCGTCGCGCCGTGAGCGGGGGCTCCGCTAAGACGCGCTGAGCCAGCCCGTCGAGAGCCCGGCCATGGTCTCGATCATCCGCCGCTCGAAGAACGGGAGCCGCGAGAACACCGGGAACGTCGCATCCCGCAGCGTGCCGGGGAGAGAGTCGTCGCTCTGGAACAGTGGCGTGAGCCAGCGGCTCGCTCGCTGGTAGAACCAGAGCACGTTGCGGCGGTCACGCGAATAGCGCGCGAGCGCCGATGGCAGATCGTCACTCTCCGCGAGCGCGCGGGCGAGCGAGGCGGCGTCCCCGAGCGCGAGGGTGCAGCCCTGTCCGAGCTGCGGGCTCGTCGCGTGAGCCGCATCGCCGAGCAGCACGATGCCGAGGTCGTGCCACGCGGGCATCACCACATCGTGGTGAGCGGCGAAGAGCAGCTGAGCCCAGGCGTAGATCTGGTCGACAGGCGCGGACGCAGCCGGCTGGCGCGCGCGCACGTGATCCTTCCATGCCTCGAGCGGCGTCCTGCGCAGCGCGTCGACCTCCGCGACCGCGACGCTGTAGAACAGGCTCGCGAGGGAACCGTGCGCCGGATCGGGCCCGATCCCCGTCGGCAAGAGACCCACCATCTCGTGCGTACCATCGACCACCTGGTAGAGCTCGGAAGCGTTCGCGTGCGACAGCGCAGGCGGTCGAGACGTGCACCGGCCGCGAGGAACAGCGTGTCGAGCCCGAGCGCGCGGAGGACGGCAAGGCCGGAGGGCTGCAGCACGATACCGGCGCCCAGCGGTCCGGGATCGATGACGCGCTCGAAGAGCGTGACGCGGTGGCCTGCGCGCGACAGGTGGAGGGCGCTCGCAGCGCCGGCGGTACCGCAGCCGACGACCGCGACGTCCATCGTCTTCGAAATTCTGAAAGGGCTCCGGACCTTCATCCCAGGGCCGCGACGAAGGCGTCGTAGTCAGCCGGCAGCAGCTCCGCGGAGGACGGCCGCGACAGCAGCGCCGCGAGGGCAGGCGGTGCCGGGATGACTTCACCGATGAGCGGCTCGACGATGCTCTCGAACTTCGCCGGGTGCGCGGTTGCGACCACGACCCACGGCCCGCCGACCTGATGCCGACGGACGGCGACGGCGCAGGCCGTGTGCGGACAGAGCGCATAGCGATGGTTGCGCCACGTCTCCACGATGGTGCGCTGGATCGTCACGTCGTCGACGCTCTCGGCCGTCACGGCGTTCGCGAGCTCCGCGTCGGTGTACATCGTACGCAGGCGCTCGACGTTGCTTGGTGCGCCGACGTCCATCGCATTCGCCAGGGTCGCCCTCGACGCACCGGGCGACCACTGCCCGCCGTGCACGAGCTCGACGAGGACTCGGTTCGCGTTGGTTGCAAGGACGACGCGGTCGATCGGCAGGCCCATCGCGCGCGCCCACAGGCACGCCTGCGCGTTACCGAGGTTGCCCGTCGGCACAACGAAGCTCGCGCCTTCCACCTGCATCGCGGTGTTCGCGTAGTACGCCATCTGCGGCAACAAGCGGCCCAGGCTTATGCTGTTCGCCGAGCGCAGGCCGTGCTTCTTCGTCAGTTCCTCGTCGGAGAACGCGCGCTTCACGAGCGCCTGGCAGTCGTCGAAGCTGCCGGCCACGCGCAGCGCGCGGACGTTGCCGCCGAACGCGCCGAGCTGGTGCGCCTGCCGCGGTGATACGCGACCGTCGGGGTACAGCACCACCACCTCGAAGTCGGGCCGTCCCGAAAAGGCCGCGGCGACCGCGGCGCCCGTATCCCCGGACGTGGCCACCAGCACTGTGCCACCAGCGCCGGCGCGCGTGAGGGTCTCGGCGAGAAACCGCGCGCCGAAGTCCTTGAAGGCTGCGGTCGGGCCGTGGAACAGCTCGAGGATGCGGTCGTCCTCGAGCGCCACCAGCGGTGCATCGAAGGTGAAGGCGGCCTCGCAGATGGCAGGGAGCGACGGCGCGAGTAGATCCCCCGCGAACCAGGGAGTCAGAAGAACGGTGGCTCTGGTCGCAAGCGTCGGAGCGGCCCGCAAGGCATCGAGATCGGCGCGCGGCATCGTGTCGGGCACGTAGAGCCCGCCATCGGGCGCGAGACCCTTCACGATGGCGTCGACCAGCGTCATGGCAGGCGCTGCGCCACGCGTGGAGACGAAGCGCATCACTCCACCCTCGCGCCAGGTGCCGCCACCGACGACACGTAGCAGTCAGATGCGAGGCCGACGGTGGCGAACGCATCCGCCATGGCCGTGACGCCGCACTGTGCCTGTTCCTTGCCTTCGAACCACGCGAAGACCGACGGCCCCGCGCCCGAGATACTGGAGCCCAGCGCGCCCGCAGCGAGAGCTGCGCGCTTGACGTCCGCGAATCCGGGGATGAGCGACGCGCGCCTCGGCTCGACGAGGACGTCACGCAGGCCGCGACGCACGAGGGACAGATCATTCGCGTAGCAGCCGGCAAGGACGAGCGCGAGGCCCTCGCTCTGCGCGACGAAGCTCGACAGCGCGTACTCCCCCTTCAGCGCTGCGCGCGCTTCCCGGGTGGAGAGCACCATGTGCGGATGACAGACAGCCGACCACAGCGATGGGGGGGCGGGTATGCGCACCGGGGCGCCTATCGACGGCGCGAGCACAATCCCTCCGAACAGACATGGCGCGACGTTGTCACCGTGCACGCTGCCGCTGGCCACTGCCTCGCCGAGCAGCGCGAGGTCGTAGAGCTCGGTCGTGGAGAGTGGGACGTCGAGCGTCGCGCTCGCGGCGAGCAAGGCAGCCACAGCGGACGCAGCCGAGCCGCCCATGCCCGAGCCCAGCGCGATACCCTTGTCCAGCGATACGGAGAAGCCCACGCCGGGGCGCAGCTCACACAGGCCGAGAAGCGCGCGGCCCGCCGTGTTGGCTGCGGGCTCGAGCGGCAGATCGGCGACGACGCCTGTGATGCTCGTGATGGTGACCAGGCCCGACTCGTTGCGCTCGACTGTGGCGCGGTCGCCAATGCCCTCGATGGCGCCGCCGAGCAGGTCGAAGCCCACCGCGAGGTTGCCGATGGACGCGGGCGCAAAGGCCGTCGCGCGCTTCACAGCGGCGCGCCCAGCGACGAGGCCACGCGCAGGAGGTCGGCGAAGACCCCGGCCGCGGTGACCTCGGGTCCCGCGCCCGGGCCCTGCACGACGAGCGGGTTCTCTGCATAGCGTCGCGTCGTGAACTGGACGACGTTGTCGGTGAGCTTGATGTGCGAGAACGCGTGATCGTCCGCCACCTCGCTGAGGCCAACGCGCGCGGCGCCGCTGGCCTCGAGGCGCGCGACGTAGCGTAGCTTTCGGCCCGCGCGCTTCGCAGCGGCGAGTCTTTGTGCCATGGGCGCGTCGAGCTCGATGAGGCGCTCCATGAACTGCGGCGTTGCGAGCCCCAGCAGCGCCGGTGGCACGAGGCCTTCGAGGACCACGTCGGCAACGGACAGCTCGAGCCCCGCCTCGCGTCCGAGGATGACGAGCTTGCGTGCGACGTCGAGGCCGGACAGGTCGTCTCTCGGGTCGGGCTCGGTGTAGCCGAGGGACTTCGCCTTGCGCACGAGCTCCGAGAACGGCTGCGATCCGTCGAACACGTTGAAGATGTAAGCCAGCGTGCCGGAGAAGATGCCCTCGACCGAGACGAGGTCGTCGCCCGTGTCGAGCAGATCGCGCAGCGTCTGCACGATGGGCAGCCCGGCGCCTACGGTGGCCTCGTAGAGGAAGCGCGCGTGGCCGCGCCGCGCGGTGACGATGCGTTCGTAGCGATCGAGCGGACCCGCGCCCGCCTGCTTGTTTGCGGTGAGCACGTGGAGGCCGTGCGCGAGCCAGGCGGCGTAGCGCGCGGGGGGATCGTCGGACGCTGTGCAGTCGACCATCACCGCGTGCGGCAGGTGCTCGGGCTTGACGTGCCGCGCGAATGCATCGAGGTCGAGCGGCTGTCCCGCAGTGCCGAGGAGCGTGAGCGCTGCGCCCGGCTCCAGCGGTCGATCGAGGAGCACCATGTGCTTGCTCGTGGCGAGCCCCGCGATGCGCAGCTCCAGCCCGTGCGTCGCGAGGAGTCGTGCGCGCGCCGCCTCGAGCTGGCGCAAAAGGGCTGCGCCGACGTTGCCCACCCCGAGCAGGCCGACCGAGAGCGTCTGTGCGGAGAGGTAGAAGCCCGCGTGCACCGCACGAAGCGCGCGCGGCGCGTCGCGTGAGGCGATCGCGATGGAGATGTTGCGCTCGGAGGCACCCTGAGCGATCGCGCGCACGTTGACTCCGCAGCGCGCGAGCGCGGTGAAGAGCCGAGCCGCGACGCCGGGCGATCCGGCCATACCATCGCCGACGACCGCCAGTGCGGACACGCCCCGCTCCGCAGTCACGTCGAGAATCTGGCCCGAGCCGACCTCCAGCGCGAACGCGCGCAAGAGCGCGTCCCGGCCGATGTCCGCGTTGCGCTCCTCGACGACGACGCAGATGGAGTGCTCCGAGCTGCCCTGCGAGATCATCACGACCGACACGCCCGCCGCACGCAGCGCACCGAACGCTCGCTCCGCCGTACCGGGCACGCCGATCATGCCTGCGCCTTCGACGTTGAGGATGGCGAGCGACGAGAACGTGGTGACGCCCTTGATCGGCTGCGCCGCGTTGCCCTTCGCGGTGATGCGCGTCCCCGGCCTTTCCGGCGCGAACGTGTTGCGGATGACGATGGGAATGTTGCGCGCGATCGCCGGCGCCATCGTCTGCGGGTGGATGACCTGCGCACCGAAGTAGGCCAGCTCGCAGGCCTCGGAGTACGACATCTCGCCGAGGAGCACGGCCTCCGGCACGTGGCGCGGGTCAGCGGAGAGCACGCCGTCGACGTCCGTCCAGATGTGGATCTCGGCGGCGTCGCACAGCGCTCCGAAGATGGCGCCGGAGTAGTCGCTGCCGTTGCGGCCGAGCGTCGTGATCCGGCCGCGGCGATCGCGCGCGACGAAGCCCGGGACCACGATGCGCTGCGGTGCTGTCCCGGCGAGTGCCTTCGCGAGCGCTGCACTGGACAGCTTCCAGTCCACGTGTGCACCCAGCAGATCCTTGTCGACGACCACGATGTCGCGCGCGTCCAGCCACACCGCCTCGTGCCCGCGCGACGCGAGATGCGCCGCGAGGATGCGCGAAGACCAGACCTCTCCCAGCCCCGCGACGAGCTCGGATAGATCGTCGGAGAGAGCGCCGATGGCCTCCTGCGCACGCAAGATGGATCGCAGCGACTCGAACGCGGCCTCGAGCTCGGTGGCGAGGGCCTCGCCATCGGTCACGAGCGCGTGGGCCGCATCGCGGTGTCGAGCGGAGACGGTATCGAGCTGCGTGAGCCACGACGCGTCGCCCGATGCCGCGCGCGTCACGAGCTCGAGCAGCGTGTCCGTGACGCCCTTCATCGCGGAGACGACGACGACCTGGCGCTCGTCTCGCGCGAGGAGCAAGTCAGCGACGTGGCGGATGCGAGCTGCGTCGAGGACGCTGGTCCCCCCGAACTTGTGCGCGATGAGCATGAGCGGGGCGACAGTCTACACGTCAGCGAGGCGTCGGCGACTTCAGCTTTTCGAGCGCGCGCTTGCCCGCGTCCATGCGGCCGAGGAAGGCGTCGAGCTGCGTGGACGACACCCGGTACGCGATGCGCAGCTCCTTGTCCTTCACCTTCAGCGCGAAGTCGAACACGTCCTCGAGGTGGAGGATCCGGATGAGCGGACGGTTACGCAGGTCCTGCAGCGCCTTGTCGAGGTTCTCGCGAAGGCCCTGCGCATCACTCGCCGTGGCGAGCCCGAGGCCCAGCACGGCGTCGAGGCCATCGCCCACGGCCAGCGCGAACGTGGCCCACTGCGGCGGGTGCTCGGGAAGCCCCGCGCCACGCATGCGCTCCGCCAGGAGTGGCCCGCCGATGGCTGCGCCGATCACCGCGGATCGACCGGACTTGGCGGTCGGTGCGCGGTCGAGCGCGGCGCGCAACAGCTTGTCGGCCGAGGCGACGCGGACGTCCGGGAGGTCACCCTTCACGACGTCCGCAACGCGGCGAACGTCGACCGGCGAGGCCACCACGATCACGCGCGGAGAGAGTCGCAGCACGCTCTCGGTAGCCGTCTCGTACATCGTCTTCCCGGACAAGGAAGTGCGCCTGGGCGTCCCATCGATGAACACGGCCATGTGCTCGTCGTCGATGTCGCCGCGCATGATGAGGACGCTGTCAGTGCCGCGCTCGCCACGCCAGCTCGCGAGCACGAGGCCGTCGATGTCGTTCTCCCAGTGCGCGCCGAGCCGGGCCAGGCGCGCCTGCGCGGCGGGGGGCATGAGGCCGAGCACGCGCGACATTGCGTCCCATGCGCGGAGCTGCTGCACATCCACGTCG
>JAYTLP010000390.1:0-2997 GCA_043729375.1 Myxococcales bacterium | reverse complement strand
CTCGTATGCCGTCACATACGACTGCTCGTGCGTGAGCTTCAAGTGGACCAAGAAGTAATTGAGCGGCATGTGCGTCGCGCAGAACACAGCGCGAGCCCGCACCGTGCGGCCGCCATCGGTGGTGAGCACGATCGGGTCGCCCTCGACGAGCTTCACAACGCGCGTGTTCTCGTGCAGGAGCGCCCCGCGGGACAGAAGTGCGCGCTCGAGGCCGCGAACGTAGCTGTACGGCTGGAACCGCAACTGATCGGCGAAGCGCAGCGAGCCTGCGACGGGAAACGGGAGTCCGGGCTCCACGTCCAGCGTCACTGCGAGGCCGGCTTCGGCAGCGGCGTCGCGCTCGGCGGCGAGCTCGTCGCGCTCGTCGCGGTCCTCCGTGTAGAGATAGCCGGGCACGCGCTGAAGATCGCACGCGATGTCGAGCGTCCCGGCCAGGTCTGCGATGTGCTCGAGCGCGGCACGGCTCGACTCGGCCACGAGCCGAGCCCCTTTCTTGCCGAAGTGCTTCGCGATGTCGACGTAGCGCGAGTCCACGGCCTCCGTGAGGTGGGCGGAGGTGCCCCCGGTGCAGCCGCTCGCGACCGTGCGACCTTCCAGCACCACGACGTGCTTGCCTGCGTCCGTCAGCCTGAGCGCGGCGGTGAGGCCTGTGATGCCGGCACCGATGATCGCGACGTCCACATCGAGGTCGGTCGTGAGCGGTTGCGTCGTGGCGGTCGCGTGAGGGACCCAGAGGGACTGCGTCGGAGAGGTCATCGCTCACCAATGAGCAAGACGGGGGCCAAAGGCGCGAGCTTGTCGATGGAGTGTGACGACACTACCTTCGCGGCATGAAGACGATGAAGCTCGACTCGTTCGGCGGTCCGGAGGTGTTGCGCGCGGCCGACGCGCCCGATCCCACGCCGGGCAAGGGTCAGGTGCGGGTCCGTGTCCGGCTCACGGGTGTGAACCCGTTCGACTCCAAGGTTCGCTCCGGCGCGATGGAAGCTCTCTTCGAGACACCGCTGCCTGCAGTCCTCGGCTCGGAGGTAGCAGGCACGGTCGACGCCGTGGGCGAGGGTGTCACGCGGCTCGCCATCGGCGACGAGGTGTTCGGCTGGTCCGACACGGGGGCGTACGCCGAGCTCGCGCTGGCGAGCGTGGTCACGAAGAAGCCTGCCGGCGTCTCGTGGGAGCTCGCCGCCTCGCTGCCGGTCGCCTACGAGACGGCACATCGCGTACTCGAGCTCCTCGCGGTGAAGCGTGGTGACACGCTGCTCGTACACGGCGGCGCGGGCGTCGTCGGCTCCGTCGGCATCCAGCTGGCGCTCCTCCGCGGCGCGAAGGTGATCGGCACCGCGAGCACGGAGAATCAGGGGATGCTCGCGTCGCTCGGCGCGACGCCGCTCGTGTACGGCGCGGGCCTCCCGGCTCGCGTGCGCGCGCTCGGCCTGCCCATCGACGCGGTGTTCGACGCCGCAGGCAGAGGCGCGCTACCCGACTCGATAGAGCTGCGCGGTGGAAAGACGCGCATCGTCACGATCGCCGACTCGACCGCGACGACGCTCGGCATACCGTTCTCGTCGGGTCAGGCGAAGGACCGTTCCGTGCTGCTGCTCGAGGAGGCCGGCAAGCTCGCGGCAGAGGGCAAGCTCGCGGTCGACGTCGCGGCCACCTTCCCGCTTGCAGATGCGGCGAAGGCGCACGCGCTCGGCGACGGCAAGCACCGACCGGGCAAGATCCTGCTTTCGTTCTAGGAGCGCGCGGGGTCGGGCGTCAGCAGCGAGAGCCCGAGCGCGACGCGGCGGGTGAGCCAGAGTGTCGGGCGATAGCGTGGATCTCCGGTGCTCTGCTCGAGGCTGCGCAGGATCTCGAGGATGCGCGCGCTTCCGATGGCGTCGCCCCAGGCGAGCGGTCCACGCGGGTAGCCGAGGCCGAGCTGCACCGCAGACTCGAGATCGTCGACCGATGCGATGCCCCGCTGCGCGATCCCGCACGCCACGTTGACGACGTGCGCGAGGACGCGCTGCACGACGTAGCCCGGGCTGTCGTTGATGACCGTGACCTCGCCACCGGTGAACAGGAGCGCGAGCGCGGCGTCACGGGTCTCCGCCGAGGTCGCGACGGTGAGCATGAGTGTTGCGCGCGCGCCCGGTTCGGGGAGCGGGTCCACTGCCACCACTCGCTTCGCATCGAGCCCCTGCGCGACGCTGTACGTCGTCGCGTCCGTGCCCCAGGGCTGCACGATCTGCAGCATCGCTGCGCCACGATCGACGAGGTCGACGCCGGCCTGCGTGCACAGCGCGACGAGGCTCGCGTGGCGCGAGGCGTGCGGATCGATCCACACGGTGAGGTCCGCGGGAAGCATCGGCCTCGCGCGCGCGGCCTTCTCCACCTTCTTATCGTTCGCGTAGGCGTACCACCCGCGCTCGGTCTTGCGTCCGTAGAGCCCCGCGGACACGCGCGGTGGTACCAGGGACGACGGGCGATAGCGTGGCTCGCCGTGGAATTGCTCGTAGATCGACTCCATGACCTTGCCCGAGACGTCGAGGCCGGTGAGGTCGAGCAGCTCGAATGGGCCCATGCGAAAGCCCGCCGCATCACGCAGCAGCGCGTCGATGTCCTCGTGATCCGCGACGCGCTCCTCGAGGATCCGCAGAGCTTCCGTCGGAAACGCGCGGCCCGCGTGGTTCACGAGGAAGCCCGGCTGATCGGCGGTGACGACGGCCCTGTGCCCCGTCACGCCGACGAGCGCCCCGAGTGCCGCGACGGTGGCCGCGCTGGTGTGAACCGCGGCCACGACCTCCACGACCTTCATCAGCGGAACCGGATTGAAGAAGTGCAGGCCGGCGATGCGCTCCGGATGCTTCGCGCCGGCCGCGATGTCGGAGACCAGCAGCGACGACGTGTTGCTCGCGAGGATCGCACGCTCGCCGACGATGCCCTCGAGCACGGCGAAAAGCTGACGCTTGACGCCCAGCTCTTCCACCACGGCCTCGACTACGACGTCGCAGGGCG
>JAYTLP010000389.1:0-6275 GCA_043729375.1 Myxococcales bacterium | reverse complement strand
GGCATGGGCGGCATGGGCGGCATGGGCGGCATGGGCGGCATGGGCATGTAGTCCGGACGCCGTCATCACCCGAGAGGGCCCTGCTCCGGCAGGGCCCTTTTTTGTTTCAGGCGGCGGTCGCCGGCGTCGCGCGCGGGCGCGGCAGTTGCGCGAGCTCGAGCACGCGGTACGCCTCGCGGACAGCAACCTCGAACAGCGTCCGGTCGGCGAACTGCGTGATGACCCCGCCCGAGGCCGCGTTGACGATGCTCGTGGTCATCGCCGGAAGCTCCTCGGTGACGAGCACCAAGCTCCTGCTCACCCGTGCGGGCCGCTGGCCCATGAACTCCGACCACGCTTCGCGAACGCCTGCCTCGTATCGGTCTCCGAGCGACGTGTCGATGACCGTCACCACAGGGCCGCTCGATCGCGGGAACTCATCCTCGTATCGGCAGAAGGCGAACCCAGGCGCAAAGACCACAGCGGCATGGCGGAACTGCGCGTTGGTCGGCACTAGCTTTTCCTGGGTCCGCGCGACGCGGAACGAGGCAGCAAAGGTCGCCGGCAGGACATCTCGCACGTTCGACACCCTGGTCGAATCGCCCGTCGCGGCGCCGGACGGAGGAGTCAGCGTGAGGCGGCTGCGGGCGCCTGGCTGTAGACCTCGAGCGGGAGCTGACGGATGCGGCGGAGGGTCGACGGACCCTCGATCACGAGGCGCCTGCATGCCTCCTCGGAGAGCTCGAGGTGGGACAGCGAGTTCAACTTGCCGTGGCTGCGGGCCACGATGATGCGCTCGACCGCAGCGGCATCGATGGAAGGAACCTCGAGCAGCTCCTCGCGGGACGCAACGTTGACGTTGAGGCGCCCGAGAAGTCGGATGTCGTCATTGTGGACACCGGTGACTGCGCTTCCCTCGGGATCGGCAGCCCACGCGACGGAACTCATCGAAAACACGAAAGCCAGGGGTATGAGACGCATATAAGCTTTGTAAGGAGCAAGAATCGATCCGCGTGGAACCGAGCGGAAGTCGGTTGGTTGCAGGTAGGTAGGTGTGGTCTGCAGACCGCGCCGGCTCAGCCGCGGAGGTCGAGCATCAGCTTGCCCACCTCTACGCCGCCCTTGCGCAGCTCGAGCTCGTAACAGGCCGGGTCGAGGTGGGCAAAGGTGCAGCCCGCCTCCTCGATCTCGCGGGAGTCAACCGGCAGGCCATCGCGGAGGAGCTTGACGCGGACGCCGGTGGCCGGGTGGCCGCCGCTGCCGATACGGACGATGACGTCGACGTGCGCAGTGATGTCTGCGTGAAGCTCGATGCGCGCGGCGAGAGGACCCTGAGAGGTCTGGAGCTCGCGCTCGATCTGAAATGCGGTGGGCTGACCCGTGCCGCCGTGACCCGAGCGCACGGCGAGCGCGGGCTCGAGCGCCGCGATGCCGTCGCCGCGGAGCACTTCGAAGAGACCCGCGGCGACGTGGAAGACGTAGCGTGTGACCTTGGCGCCCTTGACGCGCCAGCCGTCCGGCAGCCGTGGGCTCGGGTACTCCTCCTCGTGCAGCGCGCCGACGAGGATGCCGACGCGATCCTTGGCGTCGAGGTCGACGAGCAGCCGCGCTTCGAGCTCCTGCCGCTCGCGACCGCTCAGCGCACCGTCGACGTAGCGTACGAGCAGCTCGTCGTCGAGCGTAGATGCGGGTGGCAGCGCGCCGTACTTGCGCTCGAGCGCACGACGCGCCCAGACCGCGAGCGCCCGGTCTCGGTCGTCGCGTATGCCGTCTGCGTCTGTGTCGTCTGCGTTGGCCATCTCTGAGCTTCTACGCGTACCCCGGTTGCTTCTTCCGGTCGACCAGCTCGACGAGCTTGTGCCTGATCTTGTTCTTGCGGCTGTATACCGTGTTGAGTGAGATGCCCATCAGCCGGGCGATCTCCTCGGGTTCCAGCTCGTCGACGTAGTAGTACTCGAGGAACAGCTGCTCGGCCGTCTCGAGCTCGCCAAAGACCTCGTTGAACTGCCGCACGAGATCCCGCCGCTCGAGCGCCTCGCCGGGATCGAATGCGTCCGACGCGAGTGTCTGGCTGCCCGGATCGGTGTCCTCCAGGGATGCGGCGCTCCACACGTCGGTGGGACCTCGGCGCCTGAGGGAGTCGAGCGCCGTGTTGGTGGCGATGAGGCCGACCCAGCTCGACAGCTTGTAGCCGCGCGCGGCGTCGAAGGTGCGGAGCTTTTTGTAGTCGTCCTTCACGAGGTGAAAAGCCGTCTGTGAAACGAGATCTTCCACGTCGTCGTCGCTGTGCTGCGCGCCGTAGCGACGCAGGACCCGGCGGATACAGGCGATCACGAGACGCTCGTACCTGGCGAAGAACGTGGGCCATGCAGCCGGGTCGCGGGCGACGACCGCGGCGCAGAGCGCGCCATCGGAGGCCTCGTCGTACGCATTGCGCAGCGCCACGACCAGCGGTTTACCGCGTCGAGAAGCGATAGGTCAACCCGAGGTACGCCACCTGTCTGGCAAAGCTCGTCTGCTGTGCGCCGAGCTGGCTCGCGAAGAACGAGTACCGCGCGTCGACAGCAAGTCGGAGTCGCGGGATCTCGCGCTCGAGGTCGAGGATGAGCGCGTTGCGGTTCTCGTCCTCGATCGTCGCGAACGTGAGGTTCGATACCTGCGGGTCGAGCTGCACGCGATCGAGGCCGTTGGACACGAGCAGCTGCGCCTTCGCGGTCGCGTACAGATGCCACGGCAACCGATAGCCGAGCCGCAGCGTGACGACGTGGCGCAGCAGCGACTGGCCGAAGCTGTTCGACCGGTCGAGCTGGAGGGCGTAGCCGAGGCTCGCGAGCACGACGCCGACGTACGTGACGTCGACACCGAGCTCGTGGAAGTCGTCGACGCGCGTGCGACTGCCGGGGACCAGACAGCCCTCGGCGAGCGGCAGGTCGGGCTCGCACCCGGGTACGTTGTTGCGGAGCTGCTGCACGCCGCTGTAGCTCCGGTGCTCGATGCGATAGCTCGCCGAGATGGTGAGATCGTGCGGATCGTCCTCGCGCCCGAGCTGTGTGCCGACGCTCGCGCCAACCTCACCGGACGGGGCGTGAAAGTCGAAGTACCCGTCGGGCTTGTACTGGAAGCCCCGGTACCCGCCACCCACCCAGAACGTGCCAGGTCCCCCTGCGAGCGTGAGGCGCAGGCCGCCCTGGCCCGTGCGGAAGTCGCGACGACGTAAACAGTCCGTGCACGTGGACGGCACGAGGTGCTGGTACGCGTCGTAATAGTCGCCGAGGATCGAGACCTCGGCGTGGCGCGACAGGCGCAGCTTCTCGTCGAGGCCGGCCTGCGCGACGACCACGTCCTGGTCGGCGACGGCGCGCTCGACGAAAATTTTCGAGCCCAGGCCCGCCGACAGCCTGAGCAGGCTGCGTCCTCGCTTCCACGCGAAGCCGAGGCGCGCCGTCGTCCGCACGAGCGCCGAGCCTACCGGCGGATCGGGGTTCACGGTACCGGTGACCACCTCGGACCGGTTGGCGTTGGTGTCGTACTCCGGACCCAGCTCGAGCCGCAGTGTCAGCTTCAACATCGCGAGGAGCACGAGGACGTGCATCGCAACGGACCTTACCGCAGATTTGCGGGGCTTACTTCTGCAGCTTCAAGTCCTTCGCGCGGCCGTCGAGCGCCATGGCCCGACGGTCCAGCTCGGCGGCGAGAAACTCCAGCTCGGCCTGGGCCTTCTTCAGCGCCTTCACCTGGCGGTCGGCGTCGTCGATGCCGTCGGACTGCCGCAGCTCGTCGAGCGTCGCGGGGTCGACGAGGTTACGCAGGACGGTCGTGTCGGTGCGGGAGGGCGTCGAAGACGTGCTGCTCCCCGTCGTGACGGCGCCCGTGGAGCCGCCACCCGCGGGACTCTGGACGGGCGCCGTCGCGCCGCCGTTCGAATCCGTGGCGCTTTTCGTGCCGGACACCACGGTCGTCGTGCCGGCGCCGCCCTGGCCGTCACCCGCGCGCGCGACCCGACGGTTCGAGGTGCTCTCGCCGAACATGTCCTCATCGAGCGCGCCGGCCCGCTCGCGCAGGTGCCGACGACGATCGACCCCGTCGATGCGCGCCGAGAGACGCTTGGCCTCGCGCCGCAGCTTGTCGCCGGAATCGCGCAGGAGGTCGGCCTTCTCGCCGAGCTCGCGCGGACCGTCGAGCGGATCGACGAGCCCGCGCGCGTCCCTGGCAATGACGAGGGGCAGGGTAGGGCTGACGAGGAGCGCCATCTGGGCGGTGCGCAGCCGCTCGAGCTCGAGGCGCGAGGACTCCGACAGTGTCCTGGCGTCGAGGACTGCGTCAATCGTGCGGATCACGCGGCGGCGCAGTGCCGTCAGGCCCGGCTCGCGCCAGCGCAGCTCCGCCTGCGTGCTCTCGATCTCGTCCGTCTTGCTCTTCGACTGCGTGAGGTGCGCCTGCAGCTCCCGGTCGCGCCGCACGCCGTCCGGCTTGCGCTTGTCCGTGTCGACCGCCGTGGCAAGCAAAGCGGCCTCGCCTTCGAGCCGGGTCTTCTTCACGCGCAGCGGTTCGAGCGCGGCCTCGGCCTTGTGAAGCTCGGCCCGCAGGCCCGAGAGCTGCGCAAGCTGGGTCGCCTGCGCCTCGCCGACCTCTGCGGCGGGCGCGGCGAGGCCGACGCCCGCTGCGGGGCCGGTCAGAAGCAGGAGGGTGAGGATCCAGCGACGCATGGCTCGACAGTATGGTTGTGCAATCCGTGTGCTCTGGCTAACAGCTTGATCGCGAGGGGAGCCCAGGGCCAGGACCCTCAGTTTTTCGCGGCAGGGTCAGACGATCCCGTACTTTTCCAGCTTGTAGTACAGCGCGCTCGTCTTCACGCCGAGGAGGCGCGCGGTCTCGGTCTTGACCCCCTGGGCCTTGGTGTAGGCCTTGAGGATGAGCTGGCGCTCGAGGTCGTCCAGCACGTCGGGCAGCGCGCGGTCGGGGGAGCCGAGGTCGAGCTCGCCGGCCGCGAGCGCGGGCTTCGAACCGGCGGCGCGCACGGCCTCGGGCAACGCAACCGGCGTCACCTCGGTGCCATCGGTGAACACGAGCGCCTGCTCGATGACGTTCTCGAGCTCGCGCACGTTGCCCGGAAATCGGTAGGCCATGAGCTGGTCGAGCGCCGCCTGGCTGATGGTCTTCACCGCGGGGTTGGCGCGCGGCGCGAGCTTGCGCACGAAGTGCTCGGCGAGCAACGCGATGTCGCTGCGGCGATCGCGCAGCGGTGGGATGGACAGGGGCACGACCTGCAGGCGGTAGAACAGATCCTCGCGGAACCGTCCCTCGGCGACCTCCTTGCCGAGGTCGCGGTGTGTCGCCGTCAGCACGCGCACGTCGACCTTCACCGTCTGCTCGCCGCCGACCCGCTCGAACTCCTTCTCCTGCAGCACGCGCAAAAGGCGCGTCTGCATCGACGCGGAGATGTCGCCGATCTCGTCGAGAAACAACGTGCCGCCGTCGGCCAGCTCGAAGCGCCCGAGCTTGCGTCGGACCGCGCCGGTGAACGCGCCCTTCTCGTGCCCGAAGAGCTCGGATTCGAGCAGCGTCTCGACGAGCGCGGCGCAGTTGACCTTGATGAACGGCCTGTCCTTGCGACGAGAGCGCGTGTGGATCGCGTGCGCCACGAGCTCCTTGCCGGTGCCGGACTCCCCGTAGATTGCGACGGAAGTGTCTGTCGGTGCGACGCGATCGACGACGGCGAACACCTTGCGCATGGCTTCCGACCCGCCGACGATCTCGCCGTAGCTCTGTGCTTGCTCGCCGCGGAGGTACGCGTTCTCCTCGGTGAGCCGCGCGCGATCTCGGCGGGCCGCGCCGAGCTCGAGCGCGCGCTCCACTTTCAGGCGCACGACCTCCGGCGCGAACGGCTTGATGAGGAAGTCGAACGCGCCGAGCTTCATGGCCTCGACGGCCGTCTCGACGGTGCCGAACGCCGTGATGATCATCGTCGGGCAGTCGGGGTCGTGCGCCTTGATCCTGGCCAGCACCTCCACACCGCTCATGCCGTCCATCTTGAGGTCGGTGATGACGAAGTCGGGTGGCGCCTCCGTGAACCTCTGCAGCCCTTCTGTTCCCGAAGAGGCGCACACCGGCGCGTGCCCCATGCGCCGCACGACGTGCGCGATGCCGTCGCGGATCGTCTCGTTGTCGTCGATGATGAGGATCGTGGACATCGTAAATTAATCCAATCGGTTAGATTCTATTTGTGCCCAGCGGCGGTGCCCAGAGGAGCTATCGAGATACGAGCGGCAACGTCCGTCAGCTGGGCAGAATACGAA
>JAYTLP010000388.1:0-7376 GCA_043729375.1 Myxococcales bacterium | reverse complement strand
GGCCGAAGCACTGAGAGAAACCGTGGATCTCGTCGTTCCCAAGCTGGGTGAGTCCATCACCGAAGCGACCATCAGCAAGTGGCTCAAAAATATCGGCGATGCCGTCGCGATCGACGAGCCGCTCGTCGAGCTCGAGACCGACAAGGTCTCGATCGCCGTTCCTGCGCCGGCGGCCGGCGTGCTCACGGCACAGAACGCCGGCGTCGGCGATACGGTGAACATCGGCGCGGTCATCGGTTCGGTCGACGAGAATGCAAAGGCTGCTGCGAAGCCCGTCGAGGCCGCGCCCGTCACCGCGCCAGCCGCTGCGCGCGAGCCGAAGCCGGCAGCCGAAGCGAAGCCTGTTGCCGCACCGAGGCCGGTTGCCGCACCTGCCACCGCCGGTAGCCACGCCGTGAGCGAGGTGCCGCGATCGAAGACCCTTCCACCGTCGGTACGTCAGGCGATGCGGGAGGGCGCCAGCCACTCCGATGCACCGCGGGCCAAGGCGCCGGTCATGTACGGGCCCGTGGATGCCCGCGACGAGGTCGTCGCGATGACGCCGCTCCGTCGTCGCATCGCGGAGCGCCTCGTCGAGGCGCAGCAGACCGCCGCGATCCTCACCACCTTCAACGAGGTGGACATGACTGAGGCGATGTCGCTGCGCGCTCGCTTTCAGGACGACTTCGTCAAGAAGCACGGCCTCAAGCTCGGGTTCATGTCGTTCTTCGTGAAGGCCTGTGTCGAGGCCGCCAAGCTCTACCCGGGCGTGAACGCCGAGGTGCAGGGCACCAACGTCGTCTACAAGAAGCACTACGACTTCGGCATCGCGGTCGGTGGTGGCAAGGGCCTCGTCGTGCCGGTCGTGCGCAACGTCGACCAGCGCGGCTTCGCAGACATCGAGAAGGAGATCGGCCGCCTCGCGGACCGCGCAAAGAAGAACCAGCTCACGCTCGAGGAGCTGCAGGGCGGCACGTTCAGCATCTCGAACGGCGGCATCTACGGATCGATGATGTCCACGCCGCTCCTCAACATGCCGCAGACGGGTATCCTCGGCATGCACAACATCATGAAGCGGCCCATCGCAGTCGGCGACGAGGTGAAGCTCCGGCCGATGATGTACATCGCACTGTCCTACGACCACCGCGTCGTCGATGGACGCGAAGCCGTCCAGTTTCTCGTCGGCGTCAAGGAGCGCATCGAGAATCCCGAAAGACTTCTTCTAGAAGTTTAGGAAGCGCAGTTATTGACGTATGATTCCACGGTGACGCAAGAGTCCAGAAAAGAAGCCCGCGCAGCGCTCGCCGTCGAGGTCACCTTGACGAGCGAGAACAATTTCTACGCCGGCATCACGGACAACGTCTCCGCGGGTGGAGTGTTCGTGGCAACGTACACGCCGCCGCCCATGGGCAGCGAAGTCGAGCTCAACCTCGAGCTCGAAGGCAAGTCGCCGCTCGCGCTGCGCGGGATCGTTTGCTGGGTTCGTACAGTCGACGCCGCGTCCGACTTCGCCCCCGCCGGCTGCGGCGTCCGCTGGGTGAACCTCAACCCCGACGCCGAGAAGCTCATCGCCAGATTCGTAGGCAAGCGCGACACCATCCTCCACGACGACGACTGACAGGCCAGGCGCAGCAGCGCCGCGGTGGAATGCCCCCGGGTACGACCGAGCGGTCACAGGTACGTGCGTGTGAGGTTGTCGACGCGCCCGGCCTGCACGTGCAGGTCGTCCTCGACGCGAATGCCGCCGAGCGGAGCGAGCGAGTCGACGAGCTTCCAGTCGATCAAGGAGGCACGGTCGTCGGCACGGAGCGGGGCCAGGACGCCCGGGATGAAGTAGATGCCCGGCTCGATCGTGAAGACCTGATCGACCTCGATGTCGCGCGTATTGCGCAGGAACGGGTTGTCGATGCGCGGCTTCTTCAACGCACAGCCGACGTCGTGGCAGGTGATGCCGAGCGAGTGCCCGAGGCCGTGCGGCAAGAACGCACGCGTGATGCCGCGCTGAACGCCTTCGTCGGGGCTGCCACGGAGCACGCCGGCCTCGGCGAGTACACGGGCGACGTGTTCGTGCGCGCGGTCGTGCAGCGACTCGTAGGAAACGCCGATGCGAACCTCGTCGCAGAGCGACCGCTGTAACTGGTCGACGCCGGCAACGAGCTGAGCGAAGGCGTCCACTTCGGCCGAGCGCCCGCGCACGTAGGTGCGGGTGATGTCGCTCGCGTAGCCGAGGAACGAAGCGCCCGCGTCGAGGAGCAGTGACGTGGCGCCCGGCCCACGGTCGCGACCGTAGCTCACATGGTGCAGTGTTGCGCCGTGCTCGCCGAGCGCCACGATGTTCTTGTACGGCGTATCCGAATCGTCCTGCGCCGTGACCTGCAGGTAGAGGAGGTGAAGATCGAGCTCCGATCGAGCGCTGCCATCGAAGAAGGCCTCGCGGACTGCCACGTGACCGAGCGCGGCGACGCGGTTCGCCTCCGCCAGGCACGCCAGGTCGTATGCGCTCTTGTGCACACGCGTCTCGTTGATGGCGGTCAGCACCGCGACGGCGGTGGAGAGCGTGTGACCGAGGCGAGCCGCGGCGCCCCCGTCCTCGCCGATGAACGCGACGCGTGCCGAGGGGCCTGGCAGCGCGCTCTTCATGGCCTCGTGGCTGCTCGACTCGACGACGTCGACCGCCGAGAACGCATGCGCGGGCGGGGGCGCGGGCTTCTCCCAGAAGTTGTCCTCGACGAGGCGGTGCAGCACGGGCCGGCGCCCGGGACGGACCTCGAGGACTGCATCGGCCTCGACGAGCGGCAGGAAGTGGGCGAAGTGCGGGACGACGCGCAGCGGCCAGAACTGATCGTCGAACGTGCTGCGCGGCCGGGCGATGCCCGAGTGCAGCAGGACCGCATCGAGCCCGAGCTTTCCGCACAGCGCCTCGTACGCGCGACACAGCCCCGCGACGTGCTGCATGTAGAGGCCCGGCAGCGACGAGAGCGTCATGCGAAACAGTCTACCGAGAAACGAAGGCTGCGCTACTGCGTGTAGCCGCAGCGGGTGAAGGTGTCGTCGAGGACAGGGGACTGCAGAATCTGGTGCGTGGCGCCGCGAAGCGTGGTGACGGAGTACATCCCGTCGACCCATGCGCCGTCGACGAGGCACAGCGTCGAGACGTCGACGTGCGCGGGGTACTTCCGAGCTGCCGGGGGCTGGAGCTGCCACAGCAAGCAGTCGCCACCGGCGAGAAAGTGCCGTACGCGCGAGGCCGGCGGTAGACCGTGGTACGTGCCGATTGCGCTGCGCACGGCGCGCAGACCGCTCGGCTTGTGCTCGATGCCCACCCACCGACTCCGGGCACCCTTGATCGTGAAGCCGGCGAGGTCGGTCTCGACGACCGGCAGCGCGATGTCCGCCTTTGCGACGACAAAGGTGCCGTCGTTGGTGAGCGATTCGCACCATGCGCGCTCTTCGGTGCACACGAGCTCCCGCGCGGCGTCCGACGTGTCGAAGGAGAAGCCCTGGTTTGCGGCAGGCTCGGTGGTGACCGGCGACAGCGCGGACGGCGCCGCAGGGGACACCCACACCAGCGCCAGGTCCTCGACCTTCTCGGTCGGCGGGCACACGGCCATCAGGCGCAGCTCCGTGGACACGACGCTCGGTGCGGCGCGATCGATGTCGGGCAGGTCGACGCAGACCTCTGCGCGCACGGCGCGGAGGATCTCGACGTGGCAGCCGGTCACGACCTGGCCGTCGTGGCGGATGGGCCACACCCGCAGCTCGCGCAGCGGCGTGAGCCAGTCGGCGAGCTTCTCGACGTTGCCCGGCAGCTCCACGCCGGTGAGCTCGATGCCGCGCGCCCTACCGTCTGCCCTGATGCGCCAACCGCCCACCTCCCGCCCGAGCTCTGCAGAGAACGCCACGC
This sequence comes from Myxococcales bacterium, assembly GCA_043729375.1. Classification (GTDB taxonomy): domain Bacteria; phylum Myxococcota_A; class Polyangia; order Palsa-1104; family Palsa-1104; genus JBDTCO01. The sequence continues at coordinate 3,493 of JAYTLP010000388.1, read as the reverse complement.
CCTTGTCGGGGACCACGGCGCCCCGCACCTCGAACGGCGCGAGGCTCGACGCGCGGTACAGCGACAGGATGGCGTCTCGCCAGGCCACGAGCGCTGCGCCGCTGTGGCCGGTGAGCTTCGGGGCGGCGCGGAGCCGCGACGACCCGAGCTGCGGCGGCCCGATCGGCGCGTTCTGCGCGTGCACCGACGAAACCAGAGCAAGCGAGCACGCAAGCAGTGACCATCGAGACATGACGCATCGTACCGCGCCTGCGGTATCGTTGCGCCGATGACCCGCGGACGACTCGAGGTGGTGCTGCACGAGAGCCGGCTCCTCGAGGACAACCCGCTAGGAGACCCGAGCACCCGCGAGCTCGGCGTGTACGTACCGTACGGCTACGACGACGACGACCGACGCTACCCCGTCGTGCTCGTGCTGCCGGGCTACACGGGGACTGGCCTCGGGCTCGTCGCGCGCAGCGCTTGGCAGCTCCCGCTCGACCGTCGCATGGACCAGCTCGTCGGCGACGGGCGCGCGCGGGCTGCGATCCTCGTGTTGCCCGACTGCTTCACGCGCTACGGCGGATCGCAGTACGTCGACTCCCCCGCCATCGGCTGCTACGCGAGCTATCTCTGCGACGAGATCGTCCCGTTCGTCGACGCACGATTCCGCACGACTGGCCGCCGCGGCGTCGTCGGAAAGTCGTCCGGCGGCTACGGTGCGCTGCACCTCGCCATGACCCGGCCCGATGTCTTCGCCGCAGCCGCATCGCACGCGGGCGACTGCGCTTTCGACATCTCCTATCGCCGCGAGCTGCCCACGGTCGCCGCACGCATCGATGCCGCAGGCGGGCTCCCTGGCTACCTCGCGCGCTTCGACGCGGCGGAGCAGAAATCGTCGGCGGACATCGAGGCGATGTCGCTGGTGTGCTGCGCGGCCGCCTGGTCACCGTCGGAGGGCCCCCACGGCGTCGGCACGGGCTTCGATCTGCCGATGGAGCTGCGCACCGGCGCGCTACGACCGGACGTGTGGGCGCGCTGGCTGGCCGCGGACCCGGTGCATCTCGTCGAGCGGTACGCAGACGCGCTTCGTGGTCTGTCGCTGCTCTTCCTCGATGCCGGCCGCAGCGACGAGTACGCGCTCCAGCTCGGGGCGCGACAGCTCGCCGACGCGCTCTCGGCGAACGGGATCGCGCACGTGCACGAGGAGTTCGAAGGCGGACATCGCCACACGGCGCATCGCTACGACCGCTCCCTCGCGCTGGTCACGAACGCGCTGTAGTCACCACGTCTCGGCACGCGCGCGCATCGAGCGGAGCTGCACCAGCGCGAAGGCGACGTTGAGCCCGTACTCCAGCGAGGCATCCACGGCGAAGAGCTTGCGGACGAGGATGCTGCTCTTCGCGAGCGGCTGGTTGGCGCGGTAGGTGACGATGGTGCGGTCGGCGCCGCGAGCTCCGAGGTCCCAGCGACAGCGGGCGCCGACGAGGTCGCCGCCGATGCCTTCGCCCTCGATGACGTGCTCGGCAACGCGCTGCTGGTACGTCGTCGCCCACGTCAGGATCGGCAGCGCCATCTCGAGCTCGTACACGCTGTCGAGCCCGGACCGCGCGACGACGGCCGATCCGTCGACGCCGGGCACGAATGACCGGTACGCGCCCACGTCCGCGATGACCTCGCGCACGCGCGACTCCCGCACGTAGTAGCAGTCGAGCGCCGATACTTCCTGGAGCCTTCCCTCGGCGTCCGAACGCATGCCGACGACCATGCCGCGGTCGAGCAGTGCCCCGAGCGGCGCGGCCGAGGACACCTTCGTCTGCACTGCGGGCATCAACTGGCGCCTCTCCGCCTCGCGCTTGATGGCGGACACGAGCATGTACTGGGCAGCGAGCGCGAGAAGGTCTAGAGCGAATGGAAGCGGATGGAACCCGTCGATGTCGGGTCGATCTCGTACACGTCGTGCCCCGCGAAGCTCGATACGGGGAGCTCGAGCTTCCATGTGTCTATCAGCTGACCGTTTGCGTCGCGCTGGAAGTCGGACTGCTTCATGTTGGGGACGAAGCGCACGTACCCGCCGACATCGGCGACGAGCGCGTGCACCACCTCCACCGGCGCACGCACACGCACGACGAGCGTCACCTGCTTCATCGTGCCGTCGGGGTTGGACTCGACGACGGCGAGCTCGGTGCGCACCGCGGCGTCCGCCAGCGCGGCGAGGCGATCGCGCGGCAACGGATCGAGCTCCGGAAACGAAAACGCCGTCGCGCTCCAGAGGAGCACGACGGCGCCGATGAAGCGGAGCAACGAGCTACTTCTTGGACTCGGTCGCGGCCTTCTGCACGGCGTCGAAGGTGTCTGCCGGGACGACTTTGCCACGGAGCACCTTCCACGCCGCCTTGGCCGCAACGAGCATCTCGGCTGGGTCACCCTTCACGACAGTGAGCCCCTGTGCCTTCATCGACTTCATCGCCTCGGCATCCATGCGACGGACCTCGATGTCGATCTTCTTGCCCGTCTCCTTGACGCTCTCGAGTAGCTTCGCGCGAACGTCGGCCGGGATCTTCTCCCACGCATCCTTCTTCACGACCATCGCGCCGGTCAGCGGCGACCACGGCGTGTCGATCATGAACCTGGCCTTCTGGGAGTACTGCGATGTGTAGGCGTAGAGCGGCGTCGCGGCAATGGTGTCGAGCATGCCGGTCTGCAGCGACGACACGATGTCCGTCGACGAGATCACGACCGGGTGGAAGCCCGCCGCCCGCCATGCCTCGGCCGAGCCCGGGTCGCCCTCCCAGCAGAACACCTTGCCGCCTTCCTCGAGAGCCTTGATGGACTCGTACTTCTTCGACGAGAAGAAGCGCACGAAGCCGATCTCGGACCATGCGAGGACGACGAAGCCCTTGTCCTCGATCTTCTTCTCGAGTGACGGCGCAACCCTCGCGCGGACGAACTCGAGCTGCGCGTCGTTGTCGATGAGCATCGGCACGTCGAGGCCCAGCGGATCGGGCGAGATGTCGTGAAGGCCGATGGTGGTCAGCGCGGCGGCCTGGAGCTGGCCGACGCGCATCTTCTTCACCATGTCGCCCTCGTTACCGAGTGTGCCACCCGCGTAGATGCGGAGGGTCACCTGACCGTTCGAGAGCCTGGTCCAGTCCTGGCTCATCTGCTTGAGCAAGGTCTCCCAGGGAGTGCCCTTCGGGGCGAGCGTGCCGAGCTTGATGACGACGGGGTCGGCGCTGGCGACGCGCGGCGCCGCAACTCCGGTGAAGGCGAGACCGAGCGCGAGAGACAGCGAGCCGGAGAGGAGAGTTCGGAGGGACTGCATGGGTGTCTTCCTTTGGCGTCGGTAAGCGAGGGCTACAGATGAGAAACGGAGTGCTGGATGTCGTTATTCGGCGAAAAGATCATCGGTGCGTGAGAGGAGCCACTCGGCGCGGCGCTGGGCGAGGATGTTCACGAGACGGTCCTCGAGGTGCGCGCTGGCGTCTGCCGCAACGACCTCGCCGAGCAGCTG
>JAYTLP010000387.1:0-5033 GCA_043729375.1 Myxococcales bacterium | reverse complement strand
CGAGGCCACCACGCAGGGCCGGGCCGCGTGCGAGGCGCGCGGCTGCCCGACCGTGGTCGCGGCGCGCCTCGCCGTCATCGAGGCGCCGATGAAGGCGCTCGCCGATGCGCACATCGATCCGCGCAAGGAGCAGCAGCGCGCGCGCGAGATCGTCGGCAAGACGATCCACTCCACGCACGCGCCCGCGCACACGGAGTGAAGCACCTCCTGCTGTTCGCGCTGGCGGCAGGCTGTAACCGCCCGTATCTCACGTGGACGCAGCGCGAGCCGCTCGCCGCGCGGCGGGGCCACGTGGCCGTGGCGGTCGACGATCATCGCGCGGGCTCGCTCGGCACCGGGTACGGCTTTGCCGGCGTTCCGCGCGACGTGGAGGTGCCGCGCGACGAGCCGCGCGCTCGCCTCGATCGGCTCGTGACCGAGGCGCTGTACACCGCGGGCCTGGGCCTGCCGGATCCCACGCAGGCGCTCACGGCGCGCGTGCGCCTGGGCGTGGAGACGCTCGTCTGCGATGGACGCAAGTTGCGCGCGAAGAGCACCGTCGCCGTCGTGTTCTCCGTCGAGAATCCGGCTGGCGCGACGCAGGTCGGGCCCGAGCGCATCGAGCTGTCGGGCTCGGGGCGCGGCTGCGAGGACGCCTACGCGGACTCGCTCGACCGGCTGTTCGACGAGCTCGCCGCACGCCTCGTCGAGGGCCCCGCGCACCAGGCCGCGCTCGGCCACGCACCCGAACCATCGTGATGCGCACCCAGCCGTGGCTGCGGATCGAAGAGCCTCGTCCCGGGACGCCGGCGGCGTGCACAAACAATCTCAGGGTGCGGGCGGAGATACCACCAGCGCCCACAGTTGCCGTCGCAGGGCATCCTCCGTGGGTGCCGCGTCGTCCTCGAAGATGAACACGAGCTCGGTCCGCGGGCTACCCGGCGGGGAGATCGCCGTGAGCGAGGTCGTCCGTCCCGCGCGCTCGAGGTATGCCCAGCTGCCGTCGGCGAGCTGCGCATACCCCTTCACCCGCAGGAGCTCGGGACCGAACGACTCGACGAGCGCGAGCAGCGCCGGGCCTAGGAAGCGCCCCGGCTCCGACAGCGCGTGTACCGTGAGCTGCGGGTGCGCATGGTGGTGCGAGCGCTTCGCCCCGTGGCGTGGGGTGAGCAGGAACTCGGCGACGCTACGGGTCGCTGGCTCGCCCGGCGGAAAGGCCGCGCGCTCGGCGGTGGGCCGCAGCGCCGCGAGCCTGCCGTGCAGCGCCTCGAGCTCGCGTGCCGTCGTGCGCTCGATCTTCGACAGCACGAACGCGTCGGACGCGTCGACCTGGGCCCGCCACTCTGGCCGCGCCTCGCCGGCCAGGCCGACCTCTGCATCGATGACGCAGACGACACCGGACGGGGTCACGCGCCTGCGGCGGGTCTCGACCTCGTCGAACGCCGTCATCAGCACGCCGGGATCGGCGATCCCGGTGGTCTCGAGCAGCACCACGTCGGGACGCGCGCGCTCGACGAGATCGTCGATGCCCGTGAACAGGTCACGCTGCAGGTCGAGCTTGCAGCACACGCAGCCGCCGGACAGCTCGATGAGGTCACCCTCGTCGGCGGTGATGAGCTGACGATCGATGTTGATGCGACCGACATCGTTCACCAGCACCGCGATGCGGCGCCCCTGGGGCGCAGCCAGCAGCCGGTTGAGCAGCGTCGTCTTGCCCGCGCCGAGAAAGCCCGTCAGCACGAAGAACGGAACGGGCGGCCCGTCGAGCGCCGCGATGCGCCGCCGCTCGTCCTCATCGAGCGAGACGAACGGCGAGGTACGACCCATCGCTAGCTGTTTATCACGCGCAGGCGCAGCGGCTCGCCGTCGAGGCGAGCGGTGATGGGCGCGGGGAAGGCGGCCATCGGAAAGTCCTGCCCCTTCGCGTACACCGCGTGGCGACCGTTCTGCTTGTACCAGTCGGCGACGGTGGAGTTCGCCAGCATCTTCTCGACGATGTTCCGCCAACCGACGCCGGTGTTGTAGGCGCAGAAGCTGATCTCGCCCATCTGCGTGCCGTACGGGATGATGCACATCTCGGTACGCCGGAAGTCGTAGTTGAACAGGTCCTGGAACCACATGCCGGCGACGAAGAGCACGCGCCACTCGAAGTCGGCGGCGTCGGTCTCGTACTCGCCGATGTGCGAGCCGCGCGCGCCGGTCTGCGAGAGTAATTGCTTGACGAGGATCTCGAAGGTGAAGCCCTCGGGCGCCTGGTCGGGCCTGTAGCTCTTGAGGAGCGCAACGACAAGCTCGGCGATGGTGACCGCGCGACCCTGCGCGGCATCCGTGATGCACTGGAGATCGACGAGGAGCGTCTCGAGATCGAGGAAGCGCGTGAGCGGCACGAGCTGGCTCGTCTTCTTGTGCACCATGAAGATGGTGCCGACCCCACAGTTGGGGTGGCAGCCGCACTTCATCGAGCCCCAGTCGGCGCGCTCGCCCATGAGGTGGTCGACGAGGTCGGAGAACGGGCCCATCGCCGAGAGGGGGAACCAGTCGCGCATGGGCTCGGACACGCCCGTCTGCAGCTTCACGTCGTGTGCAAGGTGCGAGAGCGTGTAGCGCTGCTTCGCGCGGGTTTCGTCGTCGATGTCCTCGTCGCGGCCCGTGAACGAGACGGGCTGGAACGAGACGACGGTCACCTTGTCGGGGTTGTCGACGGCAAACTGGAGGATCTTGCCGACCTGGTCGTTGTTGACGCCGTTGACCACCGTGACGACGAGTATGACGTCGATGCCGGCAGCGGAGAGCTCCTCGATGGCGCGCAGCTTCACATCGAAGAGGTTGCCCACCTTGCGGTGCGAGTTGGCCTCGTTGCCGACCCCATCGAACTGCAAGTAGGCCATGCGCAGGCCGGCCTCCTTCGCCTGCTTCGCGAAGCCCGGCTCCTCGGCGAAGCGAAGCCCGTTGGTGGCACACTGCACCGCGAAGTAACCGACCTCTCGCGCGTAGCGGATGGCCTCGAGAAAGTGCGGCGCGAGCGTCGGCTCGCCGCCCGAGAACTGCACCGACATCTGACGGCGCGGCTTCACAGAGATGGAGTCGTCGAGGATCTTTTTGATCTCGTCCCAGCCGAGCTCGTGGACGAACCCGACCTGGTTCGCGTCCATGAAGCACGGGTCGCACATCATGTTGCACCGGTTCGTGAGATCGACGGTGAGCACGGCGCCTCGGCCATACTGGATGCTCGAAGTGCCGTGCTCGCGCAGTGGCGTGGCCGGCGACCTGAAGTCACGGCCGGGGTAGAGCCGCTCGATGCGCGCGAGCCACGCGGGGTCCATCGAGACGAGATCGACGAACTCGCCGTGCTTCTCGCACGTCTTCTTCATCCAGATCTGGCCGTTCTCCTCCACGATGCGCGCGCGAATCTCGCCCGGCTTGCCGCGAACCAGCTCGGAGAGCGGCGTCTTGCCGTCGAGGATCGCGGTCCGCGTCTCCTTCACGCAGACGGGGCAGAGCGAGTCCGTCTCGCGCGGCCAGCCGAACTGCGGCGCGGTGCGCTCACGGCGCTTCAGCAGCGGCGCCGGCGCCCAGGCCGGCTGCGGCGATGGCCGCTCGAAGCGCCTGTTGAAGCGCTCGATCATGGGCCACACGGCGCGCGCCGACGCCGAGAACAGGCGCTCTAGAGGACGAACAGGGATCATCGGGAAGGTCTCTCGGCGTACGGGAAAACGGGGCGCAAGTTAGCTCGCCCTCGACATGATGTAAAGCCGCGACCTCTCCCATGTGCCGAGGATCACTGAGGCGTTCTGGAGCTCAGTCCTCGCCCGCGCGATCGAGCTCGGGGACCAGCATGCGCGCGAGCGAGGCCGCGGTGACCAGCGCGCGCGCGCCCGCGTGCTCGCCTCCGGGCAGCATGGGCAGGAGCAGGAGCTGAAGCGGCCCGCGGGCGAGAGCATCCGCGACGAGCGCGTCGCGGACTCTCGGATGACGCGCGCCGATGACGACGATGGTGTGCTCGGGCAAGAGACCCGGCACATCGTCCACGCGCGCGAGCTCGAACAGCGGCAGGTGGCGGCACAGCTCGGACAGGTGATCGAGCGCTTCGTCGTCGCCGATCAGGTAGAGGCGCGCGTTCACGCTCGCCTACGCATGAGCGAGCCCCACCACGAAGAGCACGAAGCCCACGCCGCCGACGAGCGCGTAGCGTCGCTGTCCGCCACACGCGCGCGCGATCCCGAAGACGAACAGCGCGAGGCCGGCGAGCGCGAGTACGCCGAGTCCACGCGAGGGCTCGCGTACGTTGCAGAGGAGCGCGAGCTCGATCGCGGTCTGTTGCTGCACGTCGACGTCGGGGATCCTGGACGTCCTGCGCTGGTCGAGTACCCTGCGCGCGCGAAGCTCGGCGATGGCGTGGTTTGCCTCGTCGAGAAGCGGGGCATCGGTCGTGAGCAGCCAACGAGTGGCGAGGATCGAGGCGCGTAGCTCGATCCAGGCGCCATCGGCGCCCTGCCTACCGAGCGCTGCGAGTTCGCGCCGCGCCGTGGCTGCGGGACCGAACGGCAGCCCGAGGCGTGCGGCTCGCCCGAGCGCTTCGACCCGTGCGCGCGTGGCCTGCTCGTCTGCATGTTGTGCGGCGACAGCAGCCTCGGCGAGGTGGTGGTTGGCGTCCACCCACAGCCGCGCGACGAGCACGCACAGCGGCAAGAGCACGACCACCGCGACGCGCTTCAGACGAAGTCTCGGCGGGAGAAGAAGATGGAGGCGAGGGTCAGCGCGATCGCCGCGTAGCCGACCGCATAGAGCGACGTGCCCGCAACATAGCTCCACGCAACGAAGTCGCCGTGGATGCTGACCCAGCGGCCATCGATGAGCGAGCCCGACACGTAGAACAGCCGCAGATCGGGCACCACGTAGAGCATGGATGTCAGGCTGCGGCCGGCCGCGCCGAGCTCGAGCTTGCTCATGACCTCGCGGAGCTCGGGCAACGAGCGACCCACGAAGAACAGGCCGAGCGTGAACGCGCCGGACAAGAACGGCGACGAGAAGCTGGAGAACAGAATGGCCACAGA